>NZ_JBVYOJ010000011.1:0-284667 GCF_056120465.1 Paenibacillus sp. sgz302148 | reverse complement strand
GCTACGCTCGCCGCCGACCATGTATTCTGAATATTCGCAAAGTAACAGAGATTATCCATTATCTCGACGCACTACCCTACTGACTTACACAAACTTCTTGACGCTACCACGAATTCTCGCATTATTGCATGATTCAGAAAAAAATTTCTGAAATAAAGAAAATTTTGGCTAAAAACAGAAAATAATTTCTGAATTCTGCTCTATCCCCCTCTTTGCTCCATAATTTCAGAAAAAAGTTTCTGATTTTCAGAAATTTTTTTCTGAACGCAATGCAGAGCACTATAAATACGAATCCTATCCATCTATTTCGGCAAGCTGCAAGTACCGAACAATCCGATCATCCATTTCATCGATGGTGACGGAACGGGTCCTGACATTTGGCCGCTTGCCATCCCAATACTTATCGTATTTATGAAAAAGGCTGCTCCTCCCTACCCGAACCATCGAGTGTTGGAGAAACAGCCTTCTTTTTAGTTGAACTATTCATTTGGATCGGGTCCGCTTGTTACCATCACTAATATCCAATACTATTGGAGCCATCTAGTTATCATTTAAATCTTAAATTACCATTGCAACCTTCCATCATCACAACTACCCATTATCATCGCAGCTACCTATTATCATCGCAGCTACCCATTACCATCGCAGCTACCCACTCATCGCAGCTACCTATTATCATCACAACTACCTATTATCATCGCAGTTACAACCAATCGCCACGATTTGCAGCTTACCCGTTTACCCTTGTAAAATCCGTTCAATCTCAGCCAGCTCGTCGGACGTGAAGATGAGCTTGCTTAGCGCCGCGACATTGTCCTCGATTTGGCTGACGCGGCTTGCGCCGATCAGAGCCGACGTCACGCGGCCGCCGCGAAGCACCCAGGCAAGCGCCATTTGCGCCAGCGTCTGGCCTCTGCCCGCAGCAAGATCGTTCAATTGCTGCACTTTGCGGACCGTTTCCGGCGTCACGGCGCTTTCCTGCAAGAAGCCGGTCGGCTTGGCCGCCCGCGAATCGCCCGGAATGCCGCCCAAATATTTGTTCGTCAGCAAGCCTTGCGCCAGCGGACAAAACGCGATGCTGCCGACGCCATGCTCGTCCAGCACGTCCTGCAAACCTCTCTCGATCCAGCGATCGAACATGTTGTACGAAGGCTGGTGAATGAGGAGCGGCGTTCCGAGCCCTTTCAGGATGCGGATCGCTTCCGCCGTTTGTTCCGCGCTGTAGCTGGAAATCCCGATATAGAGCGCCTTGCCTTGCCGCACGATTTGATCGAGCGCCGCCATCGTTTCCTCCAGAGGCGTGTTCGGGTCCGGACGGTGGGAATAAAAAATATCGACATAATCCAGCCCCATCCGCTTTAAGCTCTGGTCCAGGCTCGAAATCAAATACTTTTTGGAGCCCCACTCGCCGTAAGGTCCCGGCCACATATAATAGCCGGCTTTGGTCGAAACGATCATCTCGTCGCGATAAGGCGCGAAGTCCGTTCGCATCATTTGTCCGAACATCTCTTCGGCCGAACCTGCAGGCGGGCCGTAATTGTTCGCCAAATCGAAATGCGTGATGCCAAGGTCGAAAGACCGGCGGAGCATAGCCCGTCCGTTCTCGTATGTATCGACCCCTCCGAAATTGTGCCATAAGCCAAGCGAAATGGCCGGCAGCAGCAGTCCGGACTTGCCGGTCCGGTTATACTTCATCGTCGCGTAACGCTCGGAATGCGCTTGATATACCATACAATGGATTCCCCTTTCGGTGTGATCGGTTTCATTCGGTTCCATTGTAGCTCAATCGCGCTGCATTTGCCATGCAAAATTGCGACAAATGGATGGGGCTGCGGCGAATATCCGATACTTCCGTCGGACAGTGCCTAAGCCTCCACACTCGTCGTGACGCTGACCGGGCGTCCCGGTTCCGAATTGGGCCGCAACCGGCTAAAATAAATCATCATTCCATCATCCGAATCGAGCGCTTCTTCATCCCTATCAATTCCGGCAGCGCAATGCCTGCCAATATGAGAACGACGCCAAGCCATTGCCATAACGAGACATGCTCGCGCAAAACGAAGCACGACATAAGTACCGCGGTCGGAAGCTCGGCCGCGCTCAGGATGGAGGCAAGGCCGCCGCCGACGTGCGGCACGCCGAACGTAAAGCAGATCGTCGGGATGACCGCGCCGAACAATGCGAGCAGCAGCCCCCATAACAGCAAGCCGTTCCAGAGCGAACCGTCGAACAAAAACGTAGGCGGGTAAACGATCCATACCAATGCGAGGCCTCCGATCAGCATAATCAGGCTTCGGCTAATCGGCGCCACGTCCGACGCGGCACGTCCGCTGAAAATAATAAATGCGGCGTAAGAAACGGCGGATAGCAATCCGAGGACGATACCGCCCAAGTGGAGCGTAAGCGAACCCGAATCGCCGCCGATCAAGCCACCGGCCATCACCGTGCCTACAACAAGCGGAATCAAGGCGAGAAGCTTTTCTTTTCCGGGCATTTTCCGGTCAAGGATCGCTTCGATTAATATGCCGATCCACGTAAATTGAAACAGCAGCACGATCGCAATCGAAGCCGGAATATATTGCAAAGACCCATAATACAGCATGCCGGTTAACCCGATCGGCGCACCGACAACAAGGAGCGTGAGCCACTTTTTGCCGGACACCGTCTTCAGCCGGACCCGATCGTCTTTGCGCCGCATGACGAAATACAGCACGAACATCATCAGCACCCCAAGCATCATTTGGCTTCCCGTCACGCCGTTTACGCCAAATCCTTCGTCGTATGCCAGTTTGACGAATGTCGAAAGCACGCCGTAGCTGCATGCCCCGAGAATAATAAGAAATAAATACCGCATCGACAATTCCCCCTTTTCAAATAAAAAGAGGATACCTAAAAGGTATCCTCGAGTGTCTTAGTGTTAACTTCCTCATTTCTGAGTCCGTTCATCCGTATCGGATGTCGAAGAATTATTCAATTCTAGGCGCCGCTGCGCGCCTTAAGCTCCGCGGCCAAGCCGTCCGCCGCTTTCCATATGTCGCCCGCTCCCATCGTCAGAACGAGGTCGCCGCTGCGCACGCGGCCGGCCAAATACGACTGCACTTCCTCTTTGGTCGGAATATAAGTTGTATTGCCATTGCTATTCTGAATGATCAATTCGACGAGCTTCTTCGAATGGATGCCTTCGATTTGTTTCTCTCCTGCCGGCGAATAAATATCGGTAATAATCACTTCATCCGCTTCTTGGAAAGCCCGGCTGAATTGATCCAGCAAGAAATAGGTGCGCGTATAGCGCTGCGGCTGGAATACCGCAACGATTCGTTTTCCGGTCGCTTTGGCAGCTTGAATCGTTGCCTGGATTTCCGTCGGATGATGGGCGTAATCGTCGATGACGAGAATGTCGTCGACTTCGCCCATCACCTGGAACCGCCGTTTCGCGCCACGGAATTGCTTGATCGCTTCTTTGATCTGCTCGAACGACAGACCCGCTTCCAGGCACGTAATCAGCGTAGCTAACGCATTGTATACGTTGTGGCGTCCCGGAACCGACAGCTCCAGCTCGCCCAGCTCCTGGCCGCGGCAGCGAACCGTAAACGATACTTTGCGATCGCCGAGACGGATATGATCCGCCGTGTAATCGGCCTCCGCATCGATCCCGTACGTGATCGTACTCGAACCGATCGCAGGCAGCATGTTCCGCAGCGTCTCGTCGTCACTGCAGACGATCGCTTTGCCGCCATCGCGCACTTGGCTTAAGAAACGGGCATAAGCGTCCTTCAGCTTGCCGAAATCGCCATCATAATTTTCCAGATGGTCCGCTTCGATATTGGTTACGATCGCCAAGTACGGATGGTACTGCAGGAACGAGCCGTCGCTTTCGTCGGCTTCCGCGACGACATATTCCCCTTTGCCCGCCTTCGCGTTCGTTCCGACGTTGACGATTTCCCCGCCGATAATGTAGGTCGGATCGATGCCGCACGTTTCCATGACGAGGGCGATCATCGACGATGTCGTCGTTTTGCCGTGCGCTCCGGCAACCGCAACGCCTTTGCCGGAATTCATCAGACGCGCCAGCATTTGCGCCCGGTGCAGCACCGGAATGTTAAGCGCCTCCGCCGCGACCCGCTCGACGTTATCCTTGGACAGCGCCGTGGAATATACGACGAGATCGGCTCCATGCACGTTATCCGCCTGATGTCCGATAAATACGCGGGCACCTTTCGCCTGCAGCTTATCGATCAGCTCCTGACGAGCGACGTCGGACCCTGTAACCGTATATCCCATCTCAAGCATTACACGGGCAATCGCGCTCATGCCGTAGCCGCCGATGCCGATAAAATGAACATGCTCTGCTGTATTCAAAAACGTCTCACCAACCTTTTTCAGAATCGGATTGATATAAAATCCAAGAGCGTATGTCGGAAATTAAATAAAGCGTCCCGGTAACGACACCGAGATCGTCCTGCTTCGTCATCGCCTTCAGTTGTTCCAGCGCCGCTTTCCAATCGGGCTCAACGATGATGTTCACCGTTCGTCCCACTTCAGGCAGCAGCTCTTCAACAATATCCGAAAGCGCCGACGCGTCCATTTTTTTGCGAAAATCCGGTTCGGTTATGATGAGCGTATCCACTATTGGTAGTATATGCCGGAAATAGTCGCGATGATTCTTCGTTGACAGCATGCCGGCCATGATGTGCAGTTGTCCGTACCGGTACGTGCTGCGCAATGCCGCTGCAAGCGTCTCCGCGCCTTCCGGATTATGCGCGCCGTCGATGAGAATTCGAGGATCGCTCGAAACCATTTCAAGCCGCCCCGCCCACTGCGTATCCTTCAGGCCGGCTAATAAATCCTCGTCCTCTACGATCAACGCGTAATATTGACGCAATACTTCCAACGTCATGACGGCGACGGCGGCATTTTTGAACTGGTGCGGTCCGTTCAGCGAAATCGCTATATCCGAAACGGATCGGAATGGCCCGTTAAAATCGAATACCTGGTTATTCTCCTCCGACGAGATCGGCTTTACCGAGAAATTATCGTCAAGCAGGTAAAGCGTAGATTGACGTTCCTTTGCCGTCCGGCGGATGACTTCGACCGCTTCGGGCTGCTCCACCGCGCTTACGACCGGGACGCCCGGTTTAATAATGCCAGCCTTTTCGACGGCAATCTGCTCCAGCGTTTCGCCCAGAATGTCCATATGGTCATGGCCTACGTTCGTAATGACCGATACGACCGGCGTCACGATATTCGTCACGTCAAGCCTGCCGCCAAGTCCCGTTTCCCACACGACGTAATCCGGGTATGTGACTCTGGCATAGAACAGAATCGCGAGCGCCGTCGAAACCTCGAACATCGTCGGAGAACCGAGCTCGGTTGCCGCGATTTCATCGACATGCGGTTTTAATTCATTTGCGAGCCGCAGAAGCGTCTCTTCTTCGATATCTTGACCGTTATATTGGAAGCGGTTCGTGAACTTCGTAATATACGGCGAAGTAAACGTACCGACATCATATCCGCTTTGAATGAGGACACGGGTCAGGAAGGCGCAAGTCGAGCCTTTGCCGTTCGTGCCCGCCACATGAATGAACTTCAGCCTGCGCTCCGGATGGTTCAATCGCTCCATCAGCAGCTCCATGCGGCTTAAGCCGGGACGTACGCCAAACGGAATGAGTCCGTTAATCCAGTCCACAGCCTCTTGATAATGTGAAAAAGCGGCTGCCGCAGCAGCCTCATGCGATTGTACCATCGTATCTCTACCTTCTTACGCGCAAATTTTATGGATTGGGCAGCGGAAAACGATTGGACCGAGCGATGCCCGGCAATCCGTTCCGCTGCCGTTTCGATATCGATTTCTCAACGTCCGAGAGATCCGCGGGTACGTTAGCCGCGCAGCTCCGCGATCCGCGCCAGCACTTTTTCACGTTTGTCGGCGTAATCCTGCATTTTTGCTTTTTCCTCTTCGATGACCTTCGCCGGCGCTTTGGCGACGAAGCCTTCATTGGAGAGCTTCTTCTCGACCCGCTCGACTTCGCTGTTCAGAAGCTGCAGCTCTTTCTCCAGTCGGGCAATTTCCTGGGCAATATCGATCAGTCCCGCGAGCGGCAGCAGCAGCTCCGCTCCGGAAACGATGCCCGTCATCGCCTTCTCAGGCGCGGCGAGCGCGATATCGATTTCGAGCTTGGACGTGTTGCAGAATCGGCGAATATAATCTTCGTTCCGGCTGAGTACAAGCTGGATTTCTTCGTTCGCCGGCTTGATCAGCAGCTCGACCTTTTTGCTCATCGGCACGTTGACTTCGGCGCGAATGTTGCGGACGCTGCGAATGACGTCCATAAGCAGCTCCATCTCCCGGACCGCTTCCGGCGCTTCGAAGGAAGCCGTATATTCCGGCCAAGCAGCAAGCGTGATGGTTTCGCCTTCGTGAGGCAGATGCTGCCAAATTTCTTCGCTGATATAAGGCATGAACGGATGAATCAACCGCTGCGTCCGGTCCAGTACGTACGCGAGCACGGATTGCGTTTTCCGTTTCGCTTCCGCATTGTCGCTGTACAAGCTCAGCTTCGCGAATTCGATGTACCAGTCGCACAAATCGTCCCAAATAAAGTCGTACAGCTTCCGACCTGTTTCGCCGAACTCGTAGCTATCCAATAAACGCGTAACGTCGCGCGAAGTTTCGTTCAAGCGATGAAGAATCCAGCGGTCGGCCGTTCCCAGCTCTCCGCTTAGGTCGATATCGGCAGCCGTGAACCCTTCCAGGTTCATGAGCGCAAAGCGCGACGCATTCCAAATTTTGTTCGCGAAGTTGCGGGCTTGCTCCACCTTCTCCCAGCGGAAACGCAAATCCTGTCCCGGCGTGCTGCTCGTCGACAGCATAAACCGCATCGCATCGGCCCCGTATTGGTCGATAACTTCCAGCGGATCGACGCCGTTGCCAAGCGACTTGGACATTTTGCGCCCTTCGGAATCCCGCACCAATCCGTGAATGAGCACGTCCTTGAACGGCATTTGATCCGTGAACTCCAGACCCATAAAGATCATCCGGGATACCCAGAACGGAATGATGTCGTAACCGGTCACCAGAACATTCGTAGGGTAGTACGTTTTTAAGTCCTCGGTTTGTTCCGGCCAGCCGAGCGTCGAGAACGGCCACAGCGCGGAGCTGAACCATGTATCCAGAACGTCCTCGTCTTGATGCAGATTGCCGCCTCCGCATTTGGCGCATGCCGTTACCTCGTCACGGGAAACGTTCGGTTCTCCGCAATCGGCGCAGTGCCATGCCGGAATGCGATGGCCCCACCAAAGCTGACGGGAAATACACCAATCGCGGACGTTTTCCATCCAGTGCAAATAAATTTTCTCGAATCGGTCCGGCACGAAGTTGACGCCGTTGCCGCTTTTTTGAGCTTCGATCGCCCGCTCCGCGAGCGGCTTCATCTTCACGAACCATTGCGTCGACAAGTAAGGCTCGACGACGGCGCCGCTTCGTTCGCTGTGGCCGACCTGGTGCACATGGTCCTCGATTTTGACGAGCACGCCAAGCTCCTTCATATCGGCGACGATTTGCTTGCGGCATTCCGTTCGGTCAAGTCCTTTGTACTTGCCGGCATTTTCGTTCATTTTGCCGTTTTCGTCCATGACGAGAATTTGCGACAGGTTATGGCGTTGCCCGACCTCGAAGTCGTTCGGATCATGCGCCGGCGTAATTTTAACCGCGCCGCTGCCGAACTCTTTCTCGACGTATTCGTCGGCGACAACCGGAATTTCCCGGCCGATAATCGGCAATACGAGCATTTTGCCGATCATGTCTTTATAACGCTCGTCCTCCGGATGTACGGCAACCGCCGTATCGCCCAGCATCGTTTCCGGACGCGTCGTCGCGACGGTAATGGAGCCGCTGCCGTCCTTCAGCGGATATTTCAGGTGGTACAGGTGGCCCTGCACCTCTTTATATTCGACCTCAATATCGGAAAGCGCCGTGCGCGCCGCAGGGTCCCAGTTGATGATGAATTTGCCGCGGTAAATAAGCCCTTTTTCGTACAGCTTGACGAATACTTCACGCACCGCGCGCGACAATCCTTCGTCCATCGTAAACCGTTCACGGCTGTAGTCGAGGGAGAAGCCTACTTTAGCCCATTGTTCGTGGATGTTGTTCGCGTATTGCTCCTTCCACTCCCATACCTTCTCCAGAAACTTTTCACGCCCAAGGTCGTATCGGGTTACGCCCGTTTCGCGCAGCTTCTGCTCAACCTTCGATTGGGTCGCAATGCCGGCATGGTCGGTGCCCGGCAGCCACAGCGCATCCAAGCCTTGCATCCGTTTGGCGCGGATCATAATATCCTGCAAGGTGCAGTCGAGCGCATGGCCGATATGCAGCATTCCCGTTACGTTCGGCGGCGGGATGACGATCGTAAACCGTTCCTTCGCCTGCGGATTGCGCCCCGCCCGGAAATATCCGCCTTTCATCCAATAATCGTACCATTTGGCTTCGGCCGCTTTCGGATCGTACGTTGTCGGCATCGCCGTCGTTGTCGTCGTATTCGTTGTTGCTTCTGTTGACGCTTGAATTTCTGACATGCAGCATTCCTCCATATTGAAATTCCTAACTGTTCCTAATGGCTCAAGGTTACCGAAAAAAAGAAAAAACCTGTTCGCCGCAAAGGACGAAAGGTTTTGCTTCCGTGGTACCACCTTCATTTCGCATCCGTAAAACGGATACGACACTTGTTAGGATAACGGCTCTTCACCGGCCCGTCCGGCATACCGGACGCGCAACTCAAGGGCGACTTCGGCGAGTTACATCCTGCGAAACCTCACAGCGAACGGTTCCACTCTCTGAAGGGTTGGCTGCCTACTATTCCCTTTCAACGCTTTTATGCATATATAACAGTATGATACCCATCTTCTCCATAACAGTCAATATATAAACCACAATCGGGGAATATCCGCAGAAGATCCGCATCCCGTTCATCCCGCGGGGAAAAGCTTGTCATAACTTCGTTCGCTTCGCACATAAACATAACTAAAAGCAACGCAAGGTGGTGTTCACGTTGGAACGTTGGTGGTTCAAAGTCCGGTATACGATCAAAGGCATTATTTTTCCGCTCATTTGCATTCAGTTTGTGCGTACGCTGTTGCTCCCGACGGGGCTTGACGTATTTATCTTATTCGTGCTGTTCTTGATTTACTTGGGCTTTTTGCTCGATGTGTATTAAATGCTGCGGCAATTCGTATTTGACCTCCGAAAAATTACGGATCAATTGTTCTTCCTTCAATACGCTGCCGGTTGACTTGTCGATGGACCGCCTCCAAATTTCGTTCTCGCGAAAATTTAGGCCTCCCTGCCTCAGGAAGCGATGGTTCCTCTCTTCGATATGGTATGCCAACTTCCACTCGCGATCGCTATGAAGCGAACCTTTCAAATGCGTGTCGGTCAGCCACAGCTTGAACTGAAATGTGACGTCCGTCGGATTGTAGAAACGAAGATCGATATAGTTGAAAAAAACGCTCGCCCCGCTCCCGAAAGGTAGGACCCGCTGCTCATCAGGGAACGGATCGAAGCTATGGTGATGGCGCTCGACAACCTCAAGCGGGCTGTGGAGCGCCATCCATTACAGCAAATTCGCCAGCTGGCACAAGCCTCCGCCGACCCCGGTCTTCACTTCTCCCTTCGATAGCTGCAGTCCTTCCAAATACCCTTTGCGGGCCGTCGTTCGTCCGACAAGCCGCCAGAACGAGAACGTTTCGCCAGGCTGAATAAGAATGCCGTCCATCGCCTCGATGCTCAGCCGCAAATTCGTAATTTTATTTTCCTGCAGCTGCGGGTCTGAGGTTCCAAGTTTTCTTCGGAGCAGCGATTGATGTTTCTTGCCGGTATGCATATAAATTTGCCGGACTCTCGTCTTTGCGAATTTTCGTCCCGATATCGCGTCGTGCAGCCTTCGCTGGACTCGAAGCTGGGCCACCCGCAGCCGGTAGAAGCCCGGAATCCGCCGAATCCAGTTTCGCATCACGTAGCTTCGCCTCCTTCTGCCAAGCCCGTGCACGTTTCCATATAAACGCAAGCAACCGTTCGGGATCCGATTTGCCGCTTCTCGATCGAATACGGAACAAAGCCCAGCTTCGTATAAAACAACAACCCCGCCGTGTTCGTATTATGGCAGCACAAGCGCAGCTTAGGCACCTTCAGCTCGTCTCGCGCGAGCCCGATCATCGTCCGAATCAAATCTGCCGCCGCTCCTTGACCCCGGAATTCCGGGGCTACGATGACATTGCCGAGCCAACACCACCGGCCATCCTCTACATCGTACAAATTGGCAAAACCGGCGACTTGCCCGTCATGTTCATGAACAATGACTGTCGGGTGGAACCGGCTTTCGACATTGCGTTCGATTTGCTCCGGCGTTAACGGAAATGCGGCAGACGGGTACATATAGAACAATTCGGTATCGTTTTGCGGAAAACCGCTGATCCGTTCATAATCTTCGGGTGTTACTGGGCGATGCCAAAACATTTTCGATTCCCCCCTATTCATCGCCATCTCGCCGACTCGGCGGCGGCTCGGAAATTAACGTGATGCCGCACGAAGGGCAAACCGACGCCTGAACCGGAGCCGCATCGCCGCATGCCGGGCATGGCTCAAACCTTTCGATTGCAGCCCCTTTCGATCCGTTTCCCGACGCTCTTCCGCTGTTCTGCTCTTGCAGTTGGACGAGCAGCTTGGTCATGTCGTCCATCTTCCGGTTCATCTTCTTCATCTGTCTAGTCATCTCGGAATTGTCGATCGCAGCTTTAATGATCGAATATAAAATAACTATGCCGACTGCCCATAAAGCAAGTGCCCAAATAATTCCTCCCATGAAACCCGCCTCCCTTTCCACATGGTTCGAGTATACCATAATTTCCAAATTGTTTATCTGTCCTGATCGTCCTTTCATCACCTCTTCGCACGCTGCGACATATCATATCATGTTAAATTATGAGATCGATCAATAGAATTGATAAGTCTAGAGGTGTACGGAACGTGGATATTGGGATTGCATTGATGGGTTTGCTCGTTGGGGTTCTCGTCGGTTTGACCGGCGTCGGCGGAGCGGCGTTGTTGACGCCGATCCTCGTGCTGCTGGGCATTCATCCGAGCGTCGCGGTGGCGACGGATTTATTTTACAACTCGATTACGAAGCTGTTCGGAAGCATTCAGCATGTCAGGCAAAAAACGATTCAAACGAAAATGGTTTTGTATTTGGCGATCGGCAGCGTACCTAGCGCCGTTGCCGCCATCACGCTGCTGCACTTTTACGAGCCGCTTTACAAGCACCAGGAGTCGATCATTAAGCATGCTCTGGGCATCGTCCTGATCGTTGTGGCGTTAGCGACGATCGCCAAGCAGTTTTTCGATAAAATCGGCGCCAACCGATGGCAGGACAAACCGATTGAGGACAAAAAGACGCTGCTGATCGTGATCGGCGCCATCCTTGGCTTCATCGTCGGCCTGACGTCCATCGGTTCGGGTTCGCTCTTCGCGCTGGCAATGATCTATCTGTTCCGGATGAGTGCTTCCGAACTGGTCGGAACCGATATCGCCCACGCATTTTTGCTCGTGACGGCCGCCGCGGCGATCAACGCCATGTTCGGCAATATCGATTATTTACTGGCAAGCAATTTGCTGCTTGGCTCGGTACCCGGCGTTATCGTCGGAAGCAGCTTATCCGCCAGGGTTCCTTCCAAGCCGCTTCGCGTCCTTGTCGCGGCCGTTATTCTGGTCAGCGGAATCAAGCTCATTTAAGCGGACGGAAAAACCGAGATCGCCGGCGTCGTCCCCGGCCTTCCCGGTAGAATGAATCGGTTCATCTCGCTTTTTTGCCATATTTTACGTGAATGCTCGTGAATTCGGCCGTTTTCCGGCCGTTTTTTTGTTAGCGGGGAGCCGCCGCATCGTATAGTGGATGCTGCGGAGCTATTCGCAGGTCTACGGCCTATTGTGCATTGTTATAGCGCATGCCAAAAAAGCCACAACGGCTATTGTGGCTCTTTGTCGGATCATCCCGTTTAGGAACTCGGGATATAAATGACTTGCCCTTCGGATACGCTTTGCTCGGACAGCCGGTTGTAAAGCATGATTTCACGAGGACTCATATTGTAACGGCCTGCGATCGTTTCCAACGTTTCTTCCTTCTGGACGATGCATAACCGGACGGTGCGGAATTTGTTCTCATTGGATAAAGCGCCAAGGAACAAGCTTTTCCATTCCAGTTCATCGCCGGAAGTTCGAGAGTCGGTTTTCTCCGAAACGAGCGGCGTGTTTTCCTTCTTTGACGGCTTCGGCGTTTCCGCAGGTTCTTGTTGTTCTTTGAAGCTGTTATGTAACAAAGAACGAATGCCGACCGGCTGCTGTTCCTCGGCAATCTCCTGATTTTTGCCGGCGAAGGCGATTTTGACCTCTTTTTTCTCTTCAGGCGGAGCGATATCCGGAATCGTGTCGCGGGACGTAATTGGAACCTCGGCAAACGCCGGCATATCTCCATCATCCACCGGATCCTCGTTCACGGGATCGGCCGCGATAGGCTGCCTCTCCACTTCATCATCTTCCTCTTTCAATTCCGGTTCCGATTCCAATTGTTCTACCGCCGCTTCCTCTTGCTCTACATCCTCGCGGATGGATTCATAGGTTTCGTATGCCGGCGTGAATGCCGCATAATTGAATTCCTCAAATGCCGGTTCCGTAATCGAATATTCATTCGATTCCGGCACAATAGCCGAAGCCGGCGTCGAGTTAAAAGATAGTGCGTCGTCCTCCTGCTCGTAAGAGAACGAATCGCTGCTCCTGATCGGCTCAGACGAGAAAGTCTCCCCCAATTGCGGCTCAGTTGAGAAAGTCTCCTCCGATTGCGGCACATCGGACGATTCAGGCTGCCGGAATTCCGGTTGTGTCCAATTGACGGGTTCAAACTGGACGAACTGCTGAAATCCCTCGTCCGCCTGATGAACGGCATAAAACTCTTCGTCGCCCCAACGCCCGGGCGCTTCCGGCGCCTGCGTAGGCAGCATTTCAATGCCGCGCAGCGACAATACGCCCGTTATATTCATACTCCTCGATGAAAGAAGCTCGACGTCAAAATTGTCGATATCGATCGAAATATCCTCCAATCGCGGAATCCGATTCATCGGCAACGTAATTTCAACCGGAATCAGATGCTCCAGCGATTCGTTCGAACGCATTTCCCCTGCACTGGAATAAATGCCGGACAACAGCAGATGACCGCGCAAAACGGCATAATCCCCTTGGGCGACAACCTGGATGCGCGGCACAAGCTCGATTTCATCCAATTCCTCAATTCCTGCTACATGTTCCTGCAAGTGAATGCGTTCATAAATATCAAAGCGCATGCCGTTTGATTGATCGAACACGTTAACATCCTCCCCTCCACAAATCGCAACATCATCCGCATGACAGGCAGATCACGAGATTTCCCACTACTTATTTATATGCCTGGGCGGGGAGAGCATGCCTTATTTTTTGCCGAATCAACAACCGGAATCGCTTTTCTATTTTTTGCTGCGTTATTTTACTGCCATATCACCCTACTCTATGAATGGAGCAGTCGCTGCCCAAGATCGAGCATATCTTGCGGCCAAGGAGCCTGAACGCGAATTGTCTCGTTCTCGAACGGGTGAGGAAAATGAAGCTCCTCTCCATGAAGCGCCTGACGATGGATCAGCTTCGTCGAACCGCCGTATAAAGCGTCGCCGAGCAGAGGATGTCCGCGATGGCTCATATGGACGCGGATTTGATGCGTCCTCCCGGTCTCCAGCCGAAGCCGTACGAGTGCGGCGGATGCGTATTGCTCGATCACCTCGAAGCGGGTAACCGCCGCGTCACCGGCCTTCGAGACGCGGCGCCGATTCGGATGATGGCGGTCTTTGCCGATCGGCTCGCGAATGATGCCCGAACGAGGAGTAACTTTACCGCTTGCGAAAGCGACGTAGATCCGTTCGATCGTCTTCACGCGCATCGCCTCATCCAAGCGCAGGTGAGCGAGCTCGTTTTTGGCATACAATACGGGACCCGACGTATGCTCGTCCAAACGATGGATGTGCCGAACGCGGCAGCGCTGCCCGCTGCATTCATAATAGGATGCGACCGCGTGCGCCAAAGTCCCGCGCTCGCCCGGCGCCGTCGGATGCACTCGCATCCCGGCCGGTTTATTCACGACAAGGCAATAATCGTCCTCGTGCAGAATATCAAGCGGAAACCACTCCGGCTCGAATTCGCCGCTCTCATCCGGGAACAATCGGAGGCGAAGCCGGTCTTTGTCCAAGACCAATCCGCCGGTATGTCGTAATTTGCGGATCAGCTTATCCGGGAAATTCAGCGTTTCGCGTACGTATGCCGCCGCTTCCTCGACTGCTTTGCCCGTATTGTCGGCGCCGGCTGAAACCGGAGTATCGTCCGCAGCGGGTGAAACGCCGACGATTTCCAGCCATTCTCCGACTCTTCTCGTTCGAAGCTTGCCGTTCATTAAATCACTTCCTTCACGGTAATCGCAAACATCGAATAAAGACAAACCAGCCCTGAGCACATCAGCCGGACTGGTTTGAAAGTGGAACGTTATAAACGTTTCAATGCTTCATAATGCGCGGCAATCGTCGCTTCGATATCCTCGTCCGTATGCGCGGCGGAAACGAACATGCCTTCGAACTGCGAAGGCGCCACATTGACGCCGAGGTCAAGCAGATGCCCGAAGTAGCTGCGGAATTTGGCGAGATCGGATTGCTTCGCCGAATCGTAGTTGATGACCTTCTGGTCGGTAAAAAACGGGCAAACCATCGAACCGATCCGATTGATCGTGAAGGCCACGCCAAGCTCCTTCGCATTGCGCTCAAAGCCGGCTTCAAGCTTCGCCCCCTGCTTTTCCAGTTGGGCGTACACTTCAGGCGTGAGCAGCTTCAAGGTCGTATACCCTGCGGCCATCGCAAGCGGATTTCCGGACAATGTGCCGGCTTGATAGATCGGGCCGCTCGGCGCCATTTGCTCCATGATTTCGCGTTTGCCGCCGTATGCGCCAACCGGCAAGCCGCCGCCGATCACTTTGCCCATGCAAGTCAAATCCGGCGTGATGCCGAACAGCCCTTGCGCGGAATGGTAGCCAACGCGGAACCCGGTCATCACCTCGTCGAAAATCAGCAAGCTGCCGTATTGTTTCGTTACGTCGCGCAAGCCTTGCAGGAATCCCGGCAGCGGCGGCACGACGCCCATATTGCCGGCAATCGGCTCAACGATGACGCACGCGATTTCTTCACCGTACCGTTCGAAGGCCAGCTGCACCGACGCCAGATCGTTATAAGGCACCGTAACCGTATTGGAAGCAACGCCTTCCGGTACGCCGGGGCTGTCCGGCAGGCCAAGCGTCGCTACGCCCGATCCTGCTTTGATCAGCAGACTGTCGGCATGGCCGTGGTATGATCCTTCAAATTTTAAAATTTTGCTCCGTTTCGTATAGCCGCGAGCGAGCCGCAGCGCGCTCATCGTCGCTTCCGTGCCGGAGTTGACCATCCGCACGATTTCGACCGACGGCATTCGCTCGCAAACAAGCTTCGCCATCGCCGTCTCCAGCTCCGTCGGCGCGCCGAAGCTCGTTCCGCGTTCCGCCGTCGCTTTCACCGCCTCGATGACCTCGGGGTGCGCATGACCCATAATGAGTGGCCCCCAGGAACCGACATAATCGATAAAGCTGTTGCCGTCGATATCATAGATGCGGGAGCCTTGCCCGCGTTCGACGTAGATCGGAGTCAGGCCGACCGATTTGAAGGCGCGCACCGGGCTGTTCACGCCTCCCGGTATGTATTGCTTCGCCTCGGCGAACGCTTCTTTGGAACGGGAATCCACTCTTTTGTTAACCGTTTCGCTCATCGCGAATCACTCCATTCTACTGAAATCAATTGAAACTTATGGTAAAATGATAGGGTCAAGCATACGAGTAAAGAGGGTGATGACATCATGATCGAATTACTGAGAAAAGTAGATTTATTCGAAAGCCTAAATACGGAACAAATGCAATCGGTGCTAGGGATATCAAACAAAGAAACGTACCCGTCCGGCTTGGTATTGTTTCGGGAAAACGATCCCGGCTCCGCGTTTTTCATCGTTCTGAGCGGCTCCATCAAAATTTACAAAGCGAACCCATCCGGCGAAGAAAAAATATTGTCCGTATTCCGGGCAGGCGAAAGCTTCGGCGAGCTGTCGCTCATCGACGGCAAGCCGCGCTCGGCGACTGCGCAGACGCTCGAGGAAACGACCGTTCTCGTCATTTCCGGCGACGGCTTCATGGAACTGCTTAAATCCAACTTCGACATTACGCAAAGTATTATGGCTGAGCTCTGCCGCAGGCTGCGGGATACGAATCAGCATGTCCACGACTTGACATTTCTAGACGCCAAAACGCGGGTCATCAAAAATTTAATTACGCTTGCGAACCGTCATGGATCGAGGAAGGGCAGCATCATCGCAATCCCGCTCGCCTTGAATTTCGACGAACTGTCCCAGATGGCCGGGGTCGCCAAAAACGTCTTGACCCAAGTGATCCGGGACCTGGAGGAACGGCAAATTTTGCGGCTCACCATGAACGAATTTACGCTTGATTTAACCAAATTGCGAGCTTAAGCGCCGGATCTCCCGGATCCAAGATCCCGCAATTCCCAGAAGGCCGTCCGGCTGCAGCCGGACGGCTTCGTCGCAATTACCCTTTGAGCCAACGTGCTACATCCTTGGCGAAATACGTAATCAATATATCGGCGCCCGCACGCTTCATGCCGACGAGCATCTCCAGCACGATCGCTTTTTCGTCGATCCAGCCTTTTTCCGCCGCCGCCTTCACCAGCGAATATTCGCCGCTTACGTTGTAAGCCGCAACCGGCAGATCAAACTGCTCCTTCAGCGCCCGAATGACGTCCATATAGGCCAAAGCCGGCTTCACCATGAGCATATCCGCGCCTTCGACAACGTCGGATTCCGCTTCGCGCAGCGCTTCCCTAACATTCGCAGGGTCCATTTGATAGGTCTTGCGGTCGCCGAATTGCGGTGCCGAATGCGCCGCTTCGCGGAAAGGACCGTAGAAGGCCGATGCATATTTCACCGAATACGACAAAATCGGCACATGATCGAACCCGGCATCGTCCAGCCCGTCGCGGATCGCATGCACGAACCCGTCCATCATGTTCGACGGCGCGATGATGTCAGCGCCTGCGCGCGCTTGCGAGACGGCAGCGTTCACGAGCAGCGTAAGCGATTCGTCATTGGCGATGATCGCATCGGAGCAGCCTTCAATATGCTGAACAATGCCGCAATGTCCATGACTCATGAACTGGCACAGGCATGTATCGGCGATAATGAGCAGTTCGGGATAATGCTTCTTGATATAACGTGTCGCCACTTGGACGATGCCGTTCTCGTCAATCGCCGAAGTGCCGGCTTCGTCTTTGTGTTCGGGAACCCCGAACAGCAGAATCGCTTGGATGCCCAGCGCTTTGATTTCGGCGAGCTCCTCCTCGAGTTTGTCCATCGAATAATGGTATACGCCCGGCATGGAGCTGATTTCTTCTTTGACCCCGGAGCCATGCGTCACGAAAATCGGATACACGAGGTCATTAACGGTCAGTACCGTTTCGCGCACCAGATTTCGAATGGCTGCGGAACCGCGCAGTCTGCGGTGTCTTGTGATCGGAAATGCCATTGCTGTAACCTCCTGCCATCAGCCTCAAATTGTGTATTTACATTCATATATTATCAAATCAATAACGCCATTAATTCCTGCTTAATGCAGATTTCGTGCGATGCTATGTGCAACCAAGCTTTCGACTAGCGAATCAATCGTCGCTTCCTCGGACACGACGCTAACCTCGAGTCCGGCCTCGGAAGCCGTTTTGGCCGTAACCGGTCCGATGCAGGCAATCTCGATTCCTTGCAGCAGGGCGGCCGGGTCCGTAATGCCGGCGCCTGACAAAATGCGAAGTAAATTCGTTACCGTCGAAGAACTGGTGAACGTAATGATTTGAATTTCGCCGTTTTGCAAATATTCGATCAGTTCGTCGGCATGCTCATTCGTAATGACGGTCTCATATACATCCACTTCCGTGACGCCGAGACCGGCTACCCGCAGCTGATCGGCCAGGTAGGCCCGTGCCAAGTCTCCGCGCGGCAGCAGCACCTGCTGTCCGGAAAGCAGCTCCGGCCGCAGCGCCTCGAACAAGCCTTCCTGCTGGAACTTCGCGGGAAGCGATATGGCCAGCGACAGACCGCGCTCCTGCAGCGCTTCAGCCGTTTTGGGACCCACTGCGGCGATGCGCGCTTTGCTCATGCTGCGAATGTCGAGCCCCAGCTCGCGCAATCGGCGGAAGAAATGTTCGACGCCGTTCGGGCTCGTGAAGACCGTCCAATCGAACTCGCCGAGCCGACGCAATGCTTCATCGCAAGCTGCGATTTCCGCCGGATCGGACGGAGGCTGCGTGCGAATGACGGGGAATTCCAGCGCTTCTCCGCCCAGCTCGTCGATCCGTTCCGCCAGATCGCTCGCTTGCGCCCGCGCGCGAGTAACAAGAACTCTTTTGCCGAACAACGGCATCTTCTCGTACCATTGCAGCTTTTCGCGTTGGCTCACGACATCGCCTACGACGATCACCGCTGGAGGCTGGAAGTTTGCGGCCTTTACCTGCGCCTCGATCGTTTCCAGCGTGCCGACGATCGTCTGCTGCTCGACACGGGTTCCCCAGCGTATTAACGCAACCGGCGTCGTTGCGGGGCGGCCGTGCCGCATCAACTGATCCGCGATATAGCCGATTTTGGCCACGCCCATGAGAAAAATAAGGGTGCCGGTCGCATTCGTAACTTTATCCCAATAGATGTTCTGGTCGAGCTTGTCAGGGCTTTCGTGACCGGTCACGACGGAGAAAGAAGAAGCCTTGTCCCGGTGTGTCACGGGAATGCCCGCATACGTCGGCACCGCGATGGCCGATGTGATGCCAGGGACGATTTCGAACGGAATGCCGTGATCGACGAGCAGCTCCGCTTCTTCGCCGACGCGCCCGAAGATGGACGGGTCGCCGCCCTTTAGGCGGGTGACGATTTTGCCTTCCAAAGCGAGGTCTACGAGCAGCCGATTGATGTCCTCTTGCTTCATCGTATGCCGGTCAGGCAACTTGCCTACGTAGATTTTTTCCGCTCCGGGCTTCATGTGATGCAGCAGCCGCGGGCTGGCCAGCCGGTCATATACGACGACGTCCGCTTTGCGGATGCAGTCCAGCCCCTTCACCGTAATTAATCTCGGGTCCCCGGGCCCCGCGCCCACGAGAAATACTCTCCCTTTCTCCAACCGACTCATCCCCTTAGTTCAGCTAATATCCGGTCGGCTCCCCGGGCTGCGACCTTTGCCGCAACCTGATCTCCCAATGCGATCGGATCGATGCCAATCATCGTTTCCTTCAATAACAGTTTGCCGTCCGGCGACCCGACCATGCCGGTCATTTCGATCAGCGGCCGATCGCCGGCCGCAATGTCGGCCCCTTCGGCAATCGGCTCGGCCAACGTAGCGTAAGCGCCGATCGGCACTTGACAGCCGCCGTTGAGCTTGCCGAGAAACGTCCGCTCCGCTTGCACCGCAAGCTCGGTCGCCCGATGATTCAGCTTGCCGAGCAGGCTCAGCATCTCCTCGTCGTTTGCGCGGCATTGGATGCCGAGCGCGCCTTGCCCGACGGCAGGCAAACATACCGACGCCGGCAAATATTGCGTGATTCTGTCCTTCCAGCCGATTCGGTGAAGACCTGCGGCCGCCAACATGATCGCGTCGAATTCCTCCGATTCGAGCTTCTTCAGCCGCGAATCGATATTGCCGCGGATCGCTTCGAGCTTCAAATCCGGGCGATAATGAGCAAGCTGGCTCGCGCGCCGCAGACTGCTCGTCCCGATGCGCGCCCCTTGGGGCAGCTCGTCCAGCGTAAGGCCCGTGCGCGATATGATGCAATCGCGTGCGTCCACCCGCTCCGGCACGGCGCCGATTACGAGCCCTTCCGGCAGCTCCCAGGGCATATCCTTCATGCTATGTACCGCCATGTCGATTTCGCCGTCAAGCAGCGCCTGCTCGATCTCTTTAACGAACAGCCCTTTGCCCCCTACCTTCGACAAGGTGACGTCCAAAATCCGGTCGCCTTTCGTTACGATTTTTTTCACCGTAAACTCGCACGCGATCCCGTGCTCCATGCACAGCTCCTTCAGCCGGTCGATCACCTGATTCGTCTGTGTCAGCGCGAGCGCGCTTTGTCTTGAGCCTACTACGATTGTACGCATCGTATGACCTCCTGCTCTTCAGCTCTATGGTTGTTGCTTAACTTCGCGAAGCATCGTTTCTACCATCTTTTCTATTCCGCACCGGTTCCATTCATCGAATGTCCGGCCAAACCATAATCGATCCGGCTCCGCCTCGGCGATCAACCGCAGCAGCCGCAGGCGCGTCCGCTCGTCGTCCACCGTCGCCATGACTTGTTCACGAAACTCGTGCAGCACGTCCAAATAACCGGCATACCGCTCGTCGAATTGAAGCTCTAACTTTCGGCGGATCAACTTAGCCGCGGCAGGGCTTGCCCCGCCCGTCGAAACGGCAATCGTCAGCCGTCCGCGCCGGAACGCCGCAGGCACTTGGAACGAGCCCGCCTGCGGACCGCTCGCCGCATTCGCCCAAATCCCCAGCGCATCGGCCTGCTCTGCGATCCGCCGGTTGACTTCTTCCTTGTCGGTCGCCGCAAAAACAAGCGCCGCTCCTTGCAGCTGCGCCGCCTCGTATTCCCCGCGGAGCGCCTTGACGTCACCGCCTGCGATCCACTGCTCGATCGTATCGGTAAACGAAGGGCTAACGACCGTTACCGAAGCTCCACACTCGAGCAGCGAACCGATCTTCCGTTCCGCCACCGCCCCGCCGCCGAAAACGATGCAACGCCTGCCTTCCAGCCGGACCATCATCGGATACAACGGCTTTTCCACCATTCTAACGCCGCCTCCTGCCGCATATCCTCACGATTATTTCCAGATCCACTGATGGAAGCTGGAAAACGAATTCGAAAGGACGAAGTTAATGACGACAAACGCAAATGCCAGCAAGTTCATAAGCGCCAATCGGCGGCCGGTATCTCCCGCGCGTCTTCTGCGGATCAAATAGACGATATAAGCGCCCAACGCGACGAAAGACATGAACACTTTCGGGTCCAGCAGAAACATCCATTTGCCCTCCAGCGATACCGAAACGACGGCAAGCGCAACCGCCATGAACAGCAAGGGCACGCCGCTAATGACGCTCATATAAGAATAGCTTTCAATCTTCTCCAAGCTCGGAAAACGCCGCATCGTCGCCGACCATTGCTTCTCCTTCAATTTGCGATGCAAGAATAGGTACATTCCCGAAAATATCGCGCCGATCGTAAAAAATACGTAGCTGCATACCGCGAGCGCGATATGAATGAACAGCATCTCTCTTGCAATCTCCCAATTATGGAGCGGGCTCGGAGACATCGGATTGCCGAACATATTCAATACGAGCATGGCGAAGCTGACAACATTGACGAAAAACACGAGCAGTTCCACCCGGAAAAACCTGCTGACGACTAGCGACACCGTAACTAGCAGCCATGAGAAAAAAAACATAATTTCAAATAAAGTAAGCACCGGCAAGTAGCGGTGTTGGATCATCCTCACAATAAAAAACAACGTCTGAAGCACCCAGACGAAAATAAGCAGCCCTGTACCTATCCGCTTTGCACTCCGATTGGTTCCGGCAAAATCAGAGAAGTAAAACAGCAGGCTCAGGGCGTATATATAAATAATCGCGTCATATATCCAATTGTTCGTCATAGGGCGCCTCCTTGTCGTAGAGAAGGTTTGCCTTTAAGGCGCCGCAGGTACAAACGACATTGTGGCCGCGTTCGCATGCGCTCCGGCTTTGGCCGAATTCTCCGTCGCAGGAAGCGACTTCAGCTTGTCCTGCCGTTCCAACATCTCTTCCAGAGCAAAAATTTTCGAAAACATCGCGAGGGATTCGTCGCCGCGTTTTTCGCCGGCCATTTCCTTCACCCGCTCGATCGGATCGTGCATCATTTGATTCACGATGCTTTTCGTCAGCTTGCGGATCACTTTGCGTTCGCGCTCGTCCAGGTCGGGCAGCTTCTTGAACAAGCTGTCCATCGTTTCCTGATGAATGGCATCCGATTTTTCTTGCAGCGCGCGAATTACCGGTCCTACGCCAAGCGTTTTGTACCAATGACGGAATGCCGAGATTTCGCGGCCGATCATAACTTCGATTTTTTCCGCTTCCTTACGGCGCAGCTCGAGGTTACTCTCCACGATACCTTCCAAATCGTCGATATCATAGAGGAATACGTTCTGTACGTCACCGATCGACGGATCCAAATCCCGCGGCACGGCAATGTCGATCATGAACAACGGGCGCGCTTTGCGCTTGCGCATCGCCGTTTCGACTTGCGCCTTGCGAAGCACATATCCGTCCGCTCCCGTCGAGCTGATGACGATATCGACCTCGGCGAGCCGCTGCTCCGCTTGTTCCAACGAGCAAGCCGTACCGGAAAATTGCTTCGCCAATTGCTCCGCCCGGGCAATGGTCCGGTTGACGACGATAACCTCGTCTGCACCGTTCGAGTATAGATGCTTCCCGGTCAGCTCGCTCATTTTGCCGGCCCCGATAATCATAACCTTCTTGCTGCTGAAATTTCCGAATATCCGTTTGCCAAGCTCCACCGCGGCATAGCTGACGGAAACTGCCGCTTCGCCGATCGACGTTTCGGCATGCGCCTTCTTCGCCATCGTGACGGCTTGCTTGAACAACATGTTGAACAGTGTGCCTGTCGCCTTATATTGCTGGGCTGCCAGAAAAGCATCCTTTACCTGGCCCAAAATTTGCGTTTCGCCGATGACCATCGAATCGAGTCCGCTCGCAACGCGGAACAAATGCTCCATCGCCTCGTCGTCCTCGTAAATGTACATATGATTCGTGAATTCCTGGCGAGGCACCTTGAACCACGATTCCATAAAGCTGCGGATAAAATGTCCGCACAAGTGCAAACGGTCGACGACCGCATAAATTTCCGTCCTGTTGCAGGTTGCAACAATGACACATTCCAATATGCTCTTGGTGTCCTTCAACTGCCGCAGCGCAGCCGGCAAATCCTGCTCGGCGAAAGCGAATTTCTCCCTCACCTCAACCGGGGCCGTGCGATAGTTTAATCCAACGACGACAATGTGCATGTGCTTCACCTGCCTTCCTTCCGTTTCATGCCTAGATCAACACCCATTATACCATAGTTCGACAAGCCATTCAGAAATAAAAATTGAAAAAATTATGACTCTATTTTTCACGACTTTGGACAGCGTTATACGGTATGCATTCGAATCATTGCAAAATATTGCCGCGCAGCAGCTCCGTAATTTCCGTGTCTAGCTTGCCGACTTCGCTGTTCTCGGACGCAATGACCGAACCTCCGCTGCTTAGCAGCTTGCCGTAAGCGCCGTCCATCGCCTGAAACAACTCCTTGACCGCCGCCAGCGTCGCAGACTCCTGTTCCTTAAGCGGCCTGTTGCCGCCGATCTGCAAGCCGGAAACGTAGCTGACTAGCGCAGGCAGAGACTCCAGCGCGGCAAGCCTGTCGCTTCCGAGCACCGAAACAAGCCGGGTATGCGTATAATCCGCCATATAGGCGGTCAGCTTGATGGCATCCAGCGCGGTCGTTTCGTGCAGCTTAGCCGAATCGTTCAGAAAGCTGCTTAGCAAGCCCATCTGAAAATTCGACACTTCGTACAATTCCCGCGTGCTGTCCTGCTTGGCCGGTCCTCCAACCACATAACCGTATAGCTGGTACGCCGGCCACCCGATAACAACGATCATAACCAGAATAAGCAGCCACCTGCTCCCAGGCTTCGTGCGGCTCATTGCCGTTCCCCCTTTGCATGCAACCTGCGAGGCGCCTTTTGCCGGCACCTTCGTCCCAATTACATTGTATGGGGAACGGATATAACAAATAACCACGGAGCCGCAGGGCTCCATGGTTATACTTTGAATTCGATATCGTTTCTGTTCTCGGCTTCTGTAATTAAACAAGCTCGGCTTGCTTAATTACCGGCGTTTCTACAGTCATTTCGCCCACACCGCGAATCAGCTTTTTCGCATGCGTCGTTTTCGGTTTCAGCACGGATACCAGATAGTCGATGGCGAGTTGCGGATCGACAGTTTCACCGCAAGTATAGCAGTCGATCGCGGCGAACCCTTTCTCAGGATACGTATGGATGGAGAGATGGCTTTCCGATAGCAGTACTAATACGGTCGCTCCTTGAGGCTCAAATTGTTTCGATTGTACTGACAAAACTGAGGCTCCACATGCTTCTGCAGCTTCAACCATTTGTGATTGCAACCATTCCGCGCTGTTCAGCTTCTCGAATTCGACTCCCCAAGTATCAACAGCAACGTGTCTTCCGAAAGTTGAGTATTCCATCTTTCGGTTCCCCCTTCCTAGGAATAAAATGATAAACAAATTTCATCCGCTAGGACCTACGTCATTCACTTCTCGAGGGAATAATCTCTCGCAACATTCAATGTCCTGAGTGAATCCTGGTTCCTATATTGTTTTCAACGAAAATAAAAATAACATCTATTGCGAAGAAAAGCAACAACTTTTTTTCACAACAGCCTAATCGTGCCTAACGTCCGGCTCCAATATTCAAAATATGGCGGACGGGCGCGGATTGTGCGTCTCTACAAAAATAAAAAAGAAATCCGGCATGCTCATGGTTGAGATGCCGGACTGGGTTATGACTTATGCTTCGAGCACGAACAATTGATGCGTCCAATGCTTCAATTTGGCGTCGATCTCGCGAATCGCCTCCGGATCCCGGGTTCGATTGCGCATATCAAGCAGTTCATTAATGTGATGCTGAGCCGATACAATTTCCGCTTCGATCTGTCTTTTCTTGAACAATTGTTCCAATTGACCGAGGGTATCCTTGTATTCGTAAATCAGCTTTTCGCAGCCGTCGCCGCGGGATTCGATGATTCGTACGACGGAGCCTTTGACATAATGGTATACCATGGTGTAACTCGAGTAGATTCGATTGACAACCGCATCGCCTTTATAAGTTGCCACAATGTTGCGCATCACATTGACGAGCTTCGGATTCAACAAGCGACACGAGCCTTCAAGAATGTAACGATTGCCTCTCCGTTCGAACGAAAATGCGATTTCGTCTCCCGATGCGTCCTCCAATACAACTTCCTGATTGCCGTTCTCCATTACTTTCACGTTCAGGTGCACTTGATGTTCCGCAAACGACTGCACAAACGCCAACAATTCGGCTTCCGATAACTGCAGGCAGGTTTTGACATATTCCGTCGCTAACCGCTGAGCCATAAAAATCTCCTCAATTCTTTGTACCCGTATACCTTACCTGCTTATATTATACGATAAAAGAACTCATTATGCCTGCAAGCTTTTTGCGATATTTTCGCAAATTTCATAAAAAAACGCTTTTAGCCGGAAGCAGATGAACAAATTACATAAAATGCTCACTTTTCTTTGCTAACTGTTAAGGTTCCCTGTGGTGTCCGACGGTTTGTGCACATGCCCCTCGCTCGCCGTATCTTCGATTTGCTCCGTTTTTCCGGTTCCTGCGTAGGCATTAATCACTTCCCACAGCTCGTCTCTCCCGATTCCTTCCTCCGACGAGAACATGACGAACGGATCGTTCTTGTCCGCCTGGAGTTCCTCGCGAATGACTTTCAGATGCTTCTGCCATTTGCTGCGCGGAATTTTATCCGCTTTGGTGGCGACGATGCATACGTTCGCTTCGTAATGCTTCAGCCATTCGTACATGGCGATGTCATCCTTGGAAGGCGAATGCCGGATATCGATGACGAGCAGCACGAGCTTAAGAAGTTCCCGTTCGAGCAAATATCGTTCGATCATTTGGCCCCACGCTTTGCGCTGCGTTTGCGAAACTTTGGCATAGCCGTAACCGGGAAAGTCGACAAGGTAAAGCTCGTCGTTGACGCGGTAATAGTTGAGCTGCTGCGTTTTCCCGGGTGTGGAGCTTGTCCGCGCCAAATTTTTGCGGTTCAGCATTCGATTGATGAGCGATGACTTGCCGACATTGGAACGCCCTGCCAGAGAAATCTCCGGCAAGGCATCCTCAGGGTATTGATCGGGTCGAACCGCGCTTATTACAAATTCAGCCTGTTTGATTTTCATGCGATGTTATCCTTATACCTTCAAATTTTTACACTACGGTAGCGGGTGCCACCAGCGCATGCCGCAGCACTTCGTCTATATGGCCGACCAGCTCGATCGTCAGGTCGCCCCGGACGCTGTCCGGGATATCGCGAATATCCTTCTCGTTGTCCTTCGGAATGAGAATTTTGCGAATGCCCGCGCGATGCGCGGCTAGCGATTTTTCCTTCAGACCGCCGATCGGCAATACGCGTCCGCGAAGCGTAATTTCGCCGGTCATCGCGACTTCCTTGGACACCGGCTTGCCCGTTAACGCCGATACGAGCGCGGTTGCCATCGTAATGCCGGCCGAAGGGCCGTCTTTTGGTATCGCGCCCTCCGGAATATGAATGTGAATGTCGTTTTTCTCATGAAAATCGGGTGCGATATTCAGCTCGCTCGCTTTGGAGCGCGTGTAGCTGAACGCCGCCTGCGCCGACTCCTTCATGACGTCGCCGAGCTGACCGGTAAGCGTAAGCTTGCCGTTGCCCGGCATAACGGTTACTTCGATGACGAGCGTATCGCCGCCGACCTCCGTCCAGGCGAGGCCCGTAACGGCGCCGACCTGATCTTCCCGCTCCGCGGTACCGTATCGGAATTTGGCCATGCCGAGATACTGCTTCAGCATCACATCGTCGATGACCACGCCTTCCGCACGCCCTGCCACAACTTCTTTGGCCGCTTTCCGACACAAAGCGGCGACCTGCTGCTCCAAATTGCGCACGCCGGATTCCCGGGTATATTCCCGAATCAGCTGAAGCAGCGTCCCGTCGTCGATGATGAGCTGATCGTCCTGTAAGCCGTGCTCCTTGCGCTGTTTCGGAAGCAAATAGTTTTTGGCGATTTGCTGCTTCTCCAGCTCCGTATACCCCGGTAGATATAGCAGTTCCATCCGGTCAAGCAGCGGGCGCGGAATGTTGTGCGCGGCGTTCGCCGTCGTGATGAACATGACATTCGACAGATCGAACGGCAGATCGATATAATGATCGCTAAAAGTGCTGTTTTGCTCCGGATCAAGAACTTCAAGCAGCGCGGATGCCGGGTCGCCCCGGAAGTCCATCGCCATCTTGTCGATTTCGTCCAGCAGGAAAACCGGATTGCACGTGCCGGCATTTTTCAATCCCTGAATAATACGGCCGGGCATCGCGCCGACATACGTGCGGCGATGGCCGCGAATTTCCGCTTCGTCACGTACGCCCCCAAGCGAGATTCGCACGAACTTGCGGCCGAGCGAGCGGGCGATCGAGCGCGCTAACGACGTTTTGCCGACGCCCGGAGGTCCGACGAGACAAAGAATCGGCCCCTTCATCGATTGAACGAGCTTCTGCACGGCCAAATATTCCAGCACGCGCTCCTTCGGTTTTTCCAAACCGAAATGATCCTCGTTCAGGACCGCCTCCGCCTTCGCGATATCGTGATCGTCTTCCGTTTGCTTGAACCAAGGCAGTCCGAGCAGCCAATCGACGTAGTTGCGGATGACCGCGCCTTCGGCGGAAGCGGCAGGCATTTTCTCCAGCCTGTCGATTTCCTTCTCGATTCGCTCCCGCACCTTCTCAGGCACTTCAAGCTGCTCCAGCTGGGAACGGAGCTCCTCGGCTTCGCCGGCGCGGCCTTCCTTCTCGCCTAACTCCTTTTGGATCGCCTTCATCTGTTCGCGCAAATAATATTCCTTTTGCGTTTTTTCCATCTGTTTCTTGACGCGTTGGCTGATTTTGCGCTCGAGCTCCAGAACTTCGCGTTCATTGTTCAAAATATCGAGAAGCTTTTCCAGCCTTGCTCGCACATCAACGGTTTCGAGAATTTCTTGCTTGTCTTTGATCTTGAGCGACAGATGGCTCGTGATAACGTCGGCCAGCCGTCCCGGCTCGGCAATGTCGGAAACGGCGGCAAGCGTCTCCGGCGTCACCTTCTTCGACAGGTTGATGTAATGCTCGAATTGGCTCAACACCGTGCGCATGAGCGCGTCCATCTCGGAGTCGCTTGTTTCTTGTTCGGGCAAGTCTCTTGCCATGACCTCGTAAAATTCGTCGTTCGGTAGAAAATCGACGATTTCCGCCCGTGTAACGCCTTCGACAAGCACCCGAATCGTTCCGTTCGGCAGCTTAAGCATTTGGCGTACGCGCGCGACGGTACCGACGCGGTAAATATCTTGCTGCGTCGGTTCCTCGATATTTATTTCAGATTGAGAACAGAGCAATATCAAGTTGTCCTCGACCATTGCCTTTTCCAAAGCCCGAACGGACTTATCCCGGCCGACGTCCAGATGCAGCACCATGCTGGGATAAACGAGCAGTCCTCTGAGCGGCAGCAGCGGCAAACGGCGGCCTTTCGCCTTACTAGGCCCCATTCTCAAGCACCTCCTTCTTATCGTCCGACAACATCTCGGATCTTAGATGATCTACTCATTTTACCAAATGTTGAATGGAAACTCCAATTCGCCGGCGCGGCGGAATGCCTTATCGCTTCGACTCGGACGAATCGGCTTGCAGAAAAGGCGCCGTAGGGGACGCGATCAGCACTTCGCCTTGTTTCGGGACGGCCGCGACGACCGGCTGCACTTGTGTGCCGAACACATGCTGGAACACTTCGAATATATCGTCCACGGCGATCACCTGCAGCCCTTGCAGATCGGCGAAAATTTCCTGCCAGTTTTCCTTCGGGATGATCACTTTCGTCGCTCCCGCTTGGAAAGCGGCCTCTACCTTGGCAATGACGCCGCCGATCGGCTTCACCTTGCCGTGAATGCTCACTTCGCCGGTCATCGCGATTTTATTGTCGACAGGCACGCTCTTGACGGCCGACGCGATCGCCGTTGCCATCGCGATGCCGGCGGATGGACCGTCGATCGGCGTGCCTCCGGGGAAGTTAATATGCAGGTCGAACCCGCTTGTATCCATGCCGATGCGCCGCAATACGGTCAGCACGTTTTCGACCGAGCCTTTGGCCATGCTTTTGCGCCGCAGCGTTCGCGCGCCGCCGCCTAGCTCTTCTTCGTCAACGACACCGGTAATGTTGAATTTGCCTTGGCCGTGAGGCACGGGGGTCGCCGTCACTTCAATTTCGAGCAGCGTGCCCATATTCGGCCCGTAGACGGCTAAGCCGTTGACAAAGCCGATCTGCGGCTCGGCCGGTATTTTCCGGTCCGGACGGGGCGGGATTTGGCTGCTGTTGACGACCCACTCCACATCGGCGGCGCGCAGCTCGTTTCTCTTTTCCGAAAGCGCGACGCCGGCGGCAAGCTGGATCACATTGACCGCTTCGCGCCCGTTCGTGGCGTATCTTTTCACAACTTCGATCGCTTCCGGACAAGGCGGGAAGCCGATTTTCTTCACCGCATTCATCGCGATGAGGCCAATTTCGTCCGCCAGCAGCGGGCGGAAAAATATTTCCATGCAGCGGGAACGAAGCGCGGGCGGCAGCTCGTTAGCCGACCTTGTCGTCGCTCCCACTAAGCGAAAATCGGCAGGCAAGCCGTTTTGGAATATATCGTGAATGTACACCGGAATATTCGGGTCCTCCGAATTGTAATACGCGCTTTCCAGGAAAACCTTGCGGTCCTCCAGCACTTTTAATAATTTATTCATCTGCACCGGATGCAATTCACCGATTTCGTCGATGAACAGGATGCCGCCGTGCGCCTTCGTGACCGCACCGGGCTTCGGCTGTGGTATGCCCGCAACGCCCAAGGCGCCCGCTCCCTGGTAGATCGGGTCGTGGACCGACCCGATGAGCGGATCGGCGATGCCCCGTTCGTCGAAACGCGCCGTTGTGGCGTCGATTTCGGTAAATTTGGCGTCGGTTAAGAACGGAGAAGCGGGATTTTTCTTCGCCTCCTCCAGTACGACGCGCGCGGCCGCCGTTTTGCCGACCCCCGGCGGTCCGTATACGATGACATGCTGCGGATTGGCGCCGCACAAAGCCGCCTTAAGCGCGCGCAGCCCATCCTTCTGGCCGACGATATCCTGCATCGTCGAAGGGCGCGTTTTCTCGGACAACGGTTTGGTCAATGAAACCGAGCGCAGCTTGCGCAATTTGTCCATTTCCTTCTTCGACTCCCGATCGACGGCCGATCGGTTCGTTTTTTGGCTGCGCAGCAGGTTCCAGAAATACAGTCCGATCACGATGGCGAAAAAAACTTGAATTAACATCAGGATAATACTAAAGCTCATGACAGGTTCCTCCTCAAACAAAAAATCCAGCAAAAGGCTAATACTTGGTAGTATTGCCTTTTTGCCGGATTGTATAAGCCTGCCCGGATATAAAGTTGTTACGCCTCGATTCCCGGCGACAGCAAATTGAGAAAACGCCGCGTCCGTTCATCCCGCGGATTCCCGAACAGCTCTTCCGGCGGTCCTTGCTCGATGATGGCGCCATGGTCCATATGAACGACTTTGTCCGCCACGCTGCGGGCAAACCGCATTTCATGGGTCACGACGATCATCGTCATGCCTTCGGCGGCGAGCGCCTTCATAACGTTCAGCACCTCTCCCACGAGCGACGGATCAAGCGCCGACGTCGGCTCGTCGAACAGCATCACGGCCGGGTCCATCGCGAGTGCGCGGGCGATGCCGACTCGCTGCTGCTGGCCGCCGGACAGCTGATACGGATAAGCATCGGCCTTATGCTCCAGACCGACTTTGCGAAGCAGATCGTTCGCTTTCTCGCGTGCCTCATCTTTTCGTTTTTTCTGCACGGTCAAAGGTCCTTCCAGCACGTTCTCCAGCGCGGTCAAGTGAGGGAACAGATTATACGTCTGAAACACCATTCCCGTTTGCTTGCGCAGCGACAGCACTTGGTTGAAGCTCAGCTTCCCTTTCCCTTGAAAAGATACCCGCTCGCTCCCAACGCTGATTGTTCCTTCAGCCGGCGTTTCCAATAGGTTAATGGATCGCAGCAGCGTCGTTTTGCCCGAGCCGGACGGGCCGATAATGACGACGACCTGTCCTTTGTCCACCTGCAAATCGATGCCCTTCAGCACCTCGTTCGCCCCAAACCGGACGTGCAAGTTCGAAATGTTGATCATGGTTATATGTCCCTCCATCACTTGGCTACGTAACGGTCAAAGCGCCGCTCCAGCCGGTTTTGCAGCGCGGACAGCACCGTGCTGATCACGAGGTACAACAATGCGACCTCGGTATACAGCAAGAGCGGCTCGTATTTCGCCGCAGCGATTTGCTGTGAGGTTTGGAACATTTCCGTGACGGTGATCGCCGCCGCAAGCGACGTATCCTTCACCAAGCTGATGAACGAATTGCCGAGTGGCGGCACGGACACACGGGCCGCTTGCGGCAATATGATCCGACGCATCGCTTGGGTGCGCGTCATGCCAAGCGAATAAGCCGCTTCCCATTGACCTTTGCTGATGGAGAGCAGCGCCGCCCGAAGCAATTCGGAGTTGTAAGCTCCGACGCTAAGCGTAAAGCCGATGACGGCCGCGGGAAAGGCGTCGATCGTTATGCCGATGCGCGGCAAGCCGAAGAAAATGATAAACAGCTGCACGAGCAGCGGCGTGCCGCGAATGACCCAGACGTAAAACCGGGCGATCGCGACGAGCGGTTTGATGTTCGATAACCGTGCAAGCGCGGTTAGAAATGCCAGGATTAACCCAAGCACGAATGTAATGAGAGTAAGCGGGACCGTGAATAGCAGTCCCGCCTTAATTAAGGGCCAGAGCGAATCAAGAAAAATATCGATATAACGATCCATGCCGGAGTTCATCTAGCCGTCCCTCGCTTTTTATTTGGAGACGTCCGCGCCGAACCATTTCTCCGATATTTTCAAATACGTGCCGTCCTGCTTCATGTCGGCCAGCGCCTTGTTCACGGCTTCGACGACTTCAGGGTTGTTTTTATTGAACATAAATCCGCTTTGCGAAGCTTCTTTCGTTTCTTCAACGATTTTGATCGGCGCGTCCGGCTTCTGTTTCTTGAAATCAAGATACGACAACCCGTCGTTAATCGTAGCATCGATTCGTTTGGACATGAGCAGCTCGATCGCTTGGTTGAAGCCGTCCGTTTGCACGATTTCAGCGCCGTTCGCTTTGGCGATGTCCGTCAGGTTGCTTGTCAGCGATTGTCCCGACTTCTTGCCTTTCAGATCGGCCAATTGTTTAATGTCCGTGTTGTCTTGATGAACGATCAATACCGCTTTGGAGACGATGTACGGATCGGAAAAATCGTATTTTTCTTTGCGGTCGTCGCGAATTGACACTTCGTTGGCAACGACGTCGAACCTTTTGGCGTCCAGCCCGGCGAACATGCCGTCCCATTTGGACTCGATAAACCCCGCCGTAACGCCAAGACGCTTGGCGACTTCTTCCGCAATTTCGACGTCGAAGCCCGTCAGCTTGCCGTCTTTATCATGAAACGTAAACGGCGGGTAAGTTCCCTCCGTACCGATTTTGATTTTGCCGTTTGCTTTGATTTGCTCGAGCAAATTTTTCGCCGTTTGTCCGGAACTGTTGTCCGCACCGGATTGATCCGTCTGCTGCGATTGTTCGGTTTTTTGGCCGCAGCCGGCCAGCACCAACGTTAGAATGACGGTAAACACGATTGCTAATGCCCACTTCTTTCTCATAAAAACCCTCCTCCAAGTAATCCAAGTTGTTTACTCTGATTTATGTATCATACTCGGGTTTGGCCATTCCGTCAATAGTGTTGTCTGTGCGCATCCATAGTTTAGTCAAAATCTCCGGAAATTATCGAATTACCCGAGAAGCTGCTGACATCATATACAGATGCCACATCATCGTACGCGATCGGATTCATGAGAACAAGAGCACAAAAAAAGGAAGAAGCTAGGCTCCTTCCGAGTTGACCTTCTCTCGTACCCATTCTGTGATTGGTTCCGATCGACATCTCTGAAATCTATCAAACGACTCTGCTTAAAAAATGCTGCAAAAACCGGTCTGCTTCGACTTCCAGGCAAACGTCCATGTTCGGAGCCTGCGCCGGCTTGCCGCGCAAATCGCCGATCGTCCGGCCGAGCGAAAGATCACCTTCGAGGTCGACCTGGACGTGCATCGGCTTCGCCTTGACGAACGTCGGATCGATGACGACGCCGACCGCAAGCGGGTCATGCAGGGCGCAGCCTTGGATATCCGGGTAAAACTGCTGGTACGCATCGATGTAAAAATCGGTCATGTCGGCCAGGAAGTTGCCGAGACGCGGATTGCGCTCCCGCCATGCCGGCAGTTCCTCGCGCGGCAGCAGCGTTTGCATCGTGACGTCGAGGCCGACGAGCGTCATTGGAATGCCTGAACGGAAAACGTATTCGGCCGCTTCCGGATCGGCGTAAATGTTCGCTTCCGCCGAAGGCGTCAGGTTGCCGTGTACCGTAACGGCCCCGCCCATAATGACGACCCGCTCGACGAGCCCGACGATTTCCGGCGACCGCATAATCGCAAGCGCCAAATTCGTCAGCGTCCCGACTGTTATGATCGTCACCTTGTGCGGCTGCTGCTTCACTTGCCTGACGAAAAACGCGGCCGCGTCTTCCTGCAGCGGCTCCCGTTTCGGCAGCGCGGTCAGCGTGTTGCCGATTCCGTCCTCCCCATGAATATGTGTTGTATTTCCTTTGAGCGGATTACGGAACAAAGGCTTGGCCGCACCGGGAATGACCGGAACGTCGCTGTCCAGATAATCCAGCACGACAAGGGTGTTGCGGGTTGCTTCCTCCACTGTGCAATTGCCGAAGCAGGTCGTAATGCCGAGCATATGCAGTTCGGGCGAACGGACGGCGTACGCGATCGCAAGCGCGTCGTCGATCCCTGTATCTACGTCAAGTATAACCGGTTTCAAGTGGGGTTCCTCCTCCGTTTAGCTGGATAACACGCGAATGAAATGTTCAAGGAATCGTTCCCGATGAACGGCAACGCATACGGAAGCGTTCGTCTTCTCCGGCGGTCGCCGGAAATCGGCGATCGTCGCTCCTGAAGACAGCTCGCCCTTCGTCTCGATTTGGACGTACCAGTCCTCCGTTTCGCAGAAGCTCGGGTCGAAGGCGACCGCAACGGCAAGCGGGTCATGAAGCGGCGAACCGTAGAAGCCGTTTTGCTTCTCGTAGGCTTTAAAGTAGAAGTCGACGATATTTTCGATAAAATCGACCTGCTTCACAAGGCCGGGACCTGCTTGCTCTTTCAACTGACGGATATGCTCGCCGTGCCATACCGCTTCCATCGTAACGTCGAGGCCGACCATCGTAATCGGCATCCCCGATTCGAATACGCGATGCGCCGCCTCCGGATCGCCCCAAATGTTCGCTTCCGATACCGGCGTAACGTTGCCGGGCACCCGCAGCGCACCGCCCATGAGCACAAGGCGTTTTGCTTTTTTCGCTATCGTCGGATCTTTGGCTAATGCGATCGCGAGGTTCGTTAACCTGCCGACGAACACAAGCGTAATCTCACCCGGCTGCTCATTGGTCTGGCGGATAATAAAGTCGGCTGCGCTTTCTTCGATCGGCTGCTGCGAAGGCATCGGCAGCTCATAGCCGCCGATACCGTTGCTGCCGTGAATATGCGGAACCGGGCCGTCCCACGTACGGAACAGCGGGCGATCCGTTCCTTTGGCCACGGGCACTTCGCCCGCTCTCCCGGCCAGCTCAACCACCTGCAGCGTATTGAGCGTCGCACGTTCCACATCCACGTTGCCGAATACGGTCGTTATACCTACGAGCTCCACGTCCTTCGATTTAAGCGCAAGCAATAAGGCGAGCGCATCGTCAATCCCAGTATCCACGTCAAGAATCATTTTGACCGGTGCCATCGTATGCTTCCCCTTTATGCGTAATTTTTCAAGGAATCGATCAGAAGATTCCAGAATTTGTCTTGGTCCAGCTTCAGCGCGACCTTCACGTTCGGCTTGCGGCCCGTGACGCCTAGCAAATCAACGACCGTCATGCCGTAGCTGAACTCGCCCTTCGTTTCGATATCGACGCGCAGCAGCTTGCATTCGAACGCCGACGGATCGATGCAATACGCAACGCAGCATGCGTCATGAATCGGCGCTCCATCAAAGTCGAACACTTCTTTGTATGTGCCGGCGAAAAATTGCAGCAGCTCGACGATAAAATCAGATACGCGGTTGCCGACCGCGCCGATCCGGTCGCAAATGTCCGGCGTCGCAAGCGCCTGGTGCGTTAGGTCAAGCCCCATCATCGTAATCGGCACGCCGCTTTCGAACACGACCTTGGCTGCTTCGGCGTCGACGTAGATGTTGAATTCGGCGGCCGGCGTTTTGTTGCCGAACATGCCTCCGCCCATAATGACGATCTCCTGGATCTTCGGCAAAATGCGCGGTTCCTTGCGCATCGCCATCGCGATGTTCGTCAGCGGCCCGACAGGCACTAGCGAAATGTCGCCGTCCGATTCCAGCAGCGTGCGGATGATGTAGTCGACGGCATGGCCTTCTGCGGCCGTTTTGGTCGGCTCCGGCAGCACCGGGCCGTCCATCCCCGAATCGCCGTGAATGTCCGGCGCCGTCTCCCGTTCGCGGACGAGCGGCTGTCCGGCCCCTTTCGTGACGGGCACGTGCGGGATGCCCGCGATTTCGCACACCTTTAGCGCGTTGATCGTCGTTTTCTCAACCTCGGCGTTACCGGCTACGGTTGTGATGCCGACCAGCTCGATCGACGGATTTCCCGCCGCCAATAAGATGGCTATCGCATCGTCATGCCCGGGATCGCAATCCAATATAATTTTTCGTTTGGCAGCTGCATTCATGTCTTCGTCCTCCTGCGGGTTAGGTTACGGCCGACAGCTTGCGGCGCTTGCGCAGCGCAAACACGACCAAAGCGATAATCGTTACGATATACGGGATCATCTGGATAAACTGGCTCGGGAACGTGTTGTTCGGCGTCGTCTGAACGATCGTCGTCACCGCGCTAGCGAGGCCAAAGATGAGCGAACCGGCAAGAATGCCGAGCGGATTGCGGTTGCCGAGCAGGACAACGGCCAAAGCAAGGAAGCCGGTGCCCGCCGTCATATCTTTGACGAACATGCTCGTCATGCCCGTGGACAAATACGCGCCAGCCAATCCCGCGAACACGCCGCTCCAGGCGAGAGCCGAATACCGGATCCGGTTTACCGGAATGCCGAGCGACTTGGCCGCTTCCGGCGCTTCGCCGACGGACCGGAGATGAACGCCGTACGGCGTGCGGTAAATCAAGAAGATGCAGAACGCGACGGATAAAAACGCGATCCATGCCATCAGGCTGTGGCCGCTTAACAGCTTGCCGAGCACCGGTACATTTTCGATGCCGGGAATGTTGATCGTCGGGATGTTGCTGATGCTTTCCGGCGAATAGTTGCCGGTTACGCCGTAAATTTTGCTCATCATGAAAATCGTAAAGCCCGATCCGAAAATATTGACGGCAAACCCGGTTATGATAATATCCACCTTCATTTTGATCGAAAAAAAGCCCATGCCGTAGCTGATCACTACCGCTGCCGCAATTCCGGCGAGTATGCCCAGCACCCAGTTGTCCGTCGCCGAGTTGACGGCGATCGTCGTAAACGCCGACAGCAGCATCAGCCCTTCCAGCCCGATATTGATAACCCCGCCGATATCCGAGATGAGACCGCCCAAGGCGGAGAGCAGAATCGGCGTCATAAAACGGAACAGTACGACGATCAGCGTCAAATCGATCACTTGCGACCATAACGTGTCGAGCATTTACTTCACCGCCTTTGGTTCTGTCGAATATTTCTGCTTCAAGTACGTGAATATCGCCTGGGACGATACGAGCAGCACGAGCATGACCTGAATGATAACCGCCACTTCACGCGGCATGTCGCTGCCGACCTGCATCGTCTGGGCGCCGACTTGAATGTAGGCGTAGAATAATGCCGCGATCAACACGCCGATCGGATGGTTGCGCGCAAGCAAGGCGATAATGATGCCGTCAAAACCAAGACCGGCCGAGAAATTGTCTTTATACGTACCGTGAACCCCGAGCACCTCGACAATGCCGGCAAGGCCGGCCAAAGCTCCGCTGATGGAGATGCTGAGCACGATCATTTTCTTCGTCGCAATGCCGCCGTAGTTGGCGAAATGGCTGTTTTTACCGACAAGCCGCAGCTCATAGCCGGTTTTCGTTTTATAAAGCAGCAAATATACGATGACGACGGCGAGCAAGGCGATCAATACGCCTGCATGCGCGGGAAAACCTGCGAACATTTTGCCGAGCAGCAAGCTCGGATCGATATACGGCATGCGCGCGTAGCCGCCGCTTTGCGGATCTTTGAACACATTGTTGACGAAATAGGAGGTCGTTAAAATGGCGACAAAGTTAAGCATCAACGTCGTGACGATTTCGTTGGCATGAAGCTTCGTTTTCAGGAAGCCAGGAATGCAGCCGTATAATGCCCCGCCGAGCATGGCGCAAATCAGAATGACCGGAATGTGGATCCAAGGAGACAATCCCGGAATGTATACGGCCGCCAGCGACCCGATAAAGCCGCCCACATACAGCTGGCCTTCCGCTCCCATGCTGAACACGCCGGACTGGAACACGACGGAAAGGGCTAGCCCGGTAAAAATAAGCGGAACCGCTTTGTTCAGGATCGTCCCGATATTAAACAAATTGGAAACCGGGTCGATAATCAAGGAAGAGATGGCGGCCAGCGGCTCGTCGCTCGTGAACATGATCACGACAAATCCGCACAATAGCGCGAACAACGCAGCGAGAACAATGCCGGTAAGCTCTAAAGTAACTGCTCTTCTATTATTCATTGAGCCGCCTCCTCCCCATCCTGTGTTTTACAGCCTAACATGTAATACCCGACATCTTCTTCCGACAATAGATTGGAATTATCCAGAACGGCCACGAGCTCTCCTTCGTATAGCACGCCGATCCGGTCGCTTAAGCCGATGACCTCCGACAGCTCTGCCGATACGAGCAGAATCGCGGTGCCTTCGTCCCGTTTCTTGATCATTTCGCGGTGAATGAATTCGATTGCACCGATATCGACTCCGCGCGTCGGCTGCGATGCGATGAGCAGCTTCGGATTTTTCGACAGCTCGCGGGCGATGACGACCTTCTGCAAGTTGCCTCCGGAAAGCGAGCCGGCCATTGCTTCTTCGCTTTTGGCGCGAATGTCGAACGTCTGCATCATGCTCTTGGAAAACTCGCGGATTTTCCGTTTGTTCAGAAACGGACCGCGGCGGAATTCTTTTGTCCGGTAACGATCCAAGATGAGATTTTCCGCGATCGTCGACGTGAGGCATGCCCCCGTCGTTTGCCGATCCTCCGGTACGTGCCCGATCTGCAGCGCGCGAATGTCGGCGACGCTTCGTCCGGCCAGCTCCTTGTCGAGAAAACGGATGCTGCCGCCGGTCGCCCTGCGGAGTCCGGTAATCGCCTCGATCAGCTCGGTTTGTCCGTTGCCTTCGACGCCGGCAATGCCAAACACTTCGCCTGCCCGCACTTCAAACGAAACGCCCCGGAGCGCGGGAGCGCCTTTATCGTTATTGGCGCTAAGTCCATGAACGCTAAGCACCGTCCCTTGCGGCTTGGCTTCCTTCTTCTCCACGCGGAACAAAACGTCCCGGCCAACCATAAGCCTCGAGATTTCTTCCGGATTCGTTTCTTCCGTCTGCAGCGTTTTGATTGTTTTCCCCGCTTTGAGCACGGTGACCCGGTTGGAAATTTCCATAACCTCGCGCAGCTTGTGCGTAATGAATATGATCGTATAACCCTGGCTTACAAGCGATTTAATCGACAGGAACAGCTCATCGGTCTCTTGCGGCGTAAGAACGGCGGTAGGTTCGTCCAAGATGATCAGCTTGGCGCCTCGATATAACACTTTTAAAATCTCGACGCGCTGCTTCTGTCCGACCGTTATCGTATCGACGACCGCATGCGGATCGACCTTCAGGCCGTAAGTTTCCATGAGGCTTTCGATTTGCCCGAATTCTTTGTTCCGGTCCCGAACTAGCGAAAACGGTCCTTTGCGCGGCTCCTCGCCGAGCACGATGTTCTCCGATACGGTCAGCGACGGCGCCAGCATAAAGTGCTGATGCACCATGCCCATCCCTTGCTTGATCGCGTCCCTCGGGCCGTTAAAACGGACTTCGCGGCCTTTGTATTCGATCGATCCGCTCGTAGGCGCTTCGAGGCCGAACAATATTTTCATGAGCGTCGATTTGCCCGCCCCGTTCTCTCCGACGAGCGCATGGATCTCGCCTTCGTGAACGGTGAGATTCACCCCTTGGTTCGCCTTCGTCCCATTGGGATACGTTTTATGGATGTCTTTCATTTCAAGTAATATTGGCATCGTAACCCTCTCCCCGTCAGGGTTATTGGAGGGGGAAGGATCCCCCTCTGAAGTTTAAGGCCGTCCGTCTTATTTCAGGATCGAATTGACTTTGATTTCACCGCTAGCCATCTTGTCTTCGATTTCTTTCATTTTGTCTTGAATCGATTTCGGCACGTGTTTCTCATACAGATCGTCTTTGGCGATGCCTACGCCATTTTCTTTAAGTCCCAGCACTTCGTTTACGCCGAAGCTCAATTTGCCGTCGTTATAAAGCGTCAATGCGCGGGTAATCGATGTGTCGATGTTTTTCAGCATCGAGGTCAGCGTGAAGCCTGGGTACAGCGGGTTTTGGTTGGCGTCGACGCCGATCGAATATTTGTTTGCTTCCTTGCTCGCTTCCAGAACCCCTAGACCTGCTCCGCCCGCCACTTGGTAGGCGATGTCGACTTTTTGCGAGTTGTATTGGGCTAACGTTAGCTCCTTCGCTTTTGGCGCGTTGGCGAAATCTCCGATGTAGGATGCAACCACCTTCACGTCTTTGTCGATGTATTGCGCGCCTTGCTCATAACCTGCTTTAAAGTCGTTGATGATCGGAATGTCCATGCCACCGACAAACCCAATCACTTTATCCGGATTCGCTTGCGGCAATTCGGTGCTCGTCGTGACAAGCGCCGCGAATGCGCCGGCCAGGAACGATCCTTCGCTTTGCGAGTACAGCATCGAATAGATGTTAGGCACGTCTTTGATCATTTCGTCGAAATAAATGAATTTTTGATCCGGGTAACGCTTTGCGATGTCGATTGTAATGTCTTTCATTTGGCTTGTTCCGACAATGATCAAATCGTATTTTTTGCTCGATACGAGCGATTCCAGGCCTGCAGGCCAGTCCGCCTGGTTCGTGCCGCCTTCGACCGTTTTCGTTTCAATGCCGATGTCGGATTTCGCTTTCTCCAAGCCCTTTTGCGCCGAATCGAAAAATCCTTTGTCGCCGAGCGTTCCGTTGACGTAATAAGCGACGCTGAACTTTTTGCCGCCGCCTGATTCCCCCGACGCTTCGTCCTTCTTGCCGCCGCAGCCGGCCAATACGATCAACATGGATAAAATGACAAGACCGATCGTCCACAACTTATATCTTTTCATTCGAAATTCCTCCTCTAATTTGGTAATATAAATTGGATTTATTTGTATAGCGCTTACATTTCTATTTAAGTTAAATAAATGGATCACATTTCTTCCCGAGAAGCTCGCAGCATGAAAGCTTCCACTTCCTTCAAGTCGGGCATGGATGACTGCGCTCCGGCTTTCGTTACGGTTAACGCGCCGACGGCATTCGCGAATTGGGCGGCCGCCCAAACATCCTGACCCGAGACGAGGGCTGCGCCCACGGCTCCGGCGAACGCGTCTCCCGCCGCCGTCGTATCGACGGCTCGGACTTTGTAGCCTTCGACGAAAAACGTCCGGTTCGCATTAATGACGACGACGCCTTTTTCGCCTAGTTTGGCAAAAACCGTCTTGACGCCTTTGCGGAGCAGTTCGACCGCAGCTACTTTCGCGGATCGCGTATCCGTTACCTCAATGCCGGTTAGTCTGGATATTTCGCTCTCATTCGGCGTCATGTAGTCGACCATGGCCAGCAGCTCGTCTTGCAGCGGATGCTGCGGTACGGGAGCCGGATCGAGCAGAACCGGGACCTGATGGCGTCTTGCGATCGAAACCGCTTCCATAACGGTGTCCATCGGAATTTCCAGCTGCACGATAAGCAGCTTGGCTTGCTTGATCAATTGTTCCCGCTTGCGCACATCATCCGGCGTAATCCATTCGTTTGTACCCGGAGCGACGATAATGCTGTTATCCCCTTCTTCATCTACGGAAATTTGGGCGATGCCTGTCGCATGCTCCGAGCTTCTTTCGATACATGTCGTATCGACCCCCACTTGCTGTAAATTCGTAAGCAATTGTTCGGCGAATACGTCCATTCCCAGCTTGCCGATCATTGATACGGAAGCGCCCAGTTTCCGAGAGGCGTAAGCCTGATTGGCGCCTTTGCCGCCGGGACTCATAAAAAAATCCGAACCCATGACGGTTTCCCCTCGAGCGGGCCTTCGTTTCACCCTAACAACCATATCCATGTTCAAACTGCCGACGACGACGATATCAGAACTCATTGTTGTTTGGCCTCCCCACCACACGATTCTCTCTTTATTAGCCGGTGCTCCAGAATGACGTGTTTCTTTTCGGCCCTCACCCCTTTCACGCGTTCGTGCAGCAGCTCCATGGCGGTTACGCCGATTTGGTAAACGGGAACGGCAATCGTGCTGAGCATCGGGTTGCACATCTGTGCGAAAGCAATATCGTCGCAGCCGATAACCGCAATATCTTCCGGGACTCGCAGGCCTCTGCTTCGTATTGCGTTGATCGCTCCGAGCGCGATCAAATCGTTTGCCGCAAATACGGCCGAAGGCAACCCTTCGTCAAGAATGGACGACATTCTCTGGAACCCGGATTCATAGGTAAACGGACCATGGCTAATTATCGGCTTCAGGTTCGCTTCGTTCATCGTGTCCAAATATCCTTGCTTCCGTTTTTCCGCCGATTGAATGGACGTCGGACCTGCGAGATGACAAATTCGTTCATGACCTTGGCGGATAAAATAATCGACAACCTCGCACGCCGCCTTGAAATTGTCGATCGCCACCGCATCGAACGGCACGTCGGGAAACCAACGATCGCTTAGGACGAATGGAACTTTCAAAGAAACGAGCTGCTGGATTTGGACTTCCCCGAAGCTCGACGAAATGAGCACGATTCCTGCAACTTGCTGCTGGACCATTTTATGAATATATTCTTGCTCGATGGCCGGGTCGTTATCTGTATTGCACAAAAATAACGTGTACCCGAGACGGTGGGCGACATCCTCAATGCCTCGCGCCAAAACCGGGAAAAACGGGTTCGTAATGTCCGGCAAAATCAAGCCGATCATATTCGACGTATTGCTGGCCAAGTTTCTGGCTAACGTACTCGGGCGATAGCCCAGTTCGTCGATCGCCTGCAAGACGCGCGCCTTGATTTCATCGTTAACGCTGGAATTTTTGTTGATGACTCGTGAAACGGTCGCTTTCGATACATTCGCTAATTTTGCGACATCCAAAATGGTGGCCTTCATGTCCTGCTCCTTCACACCTTGTGAAACCGGTTTCTCATTACCTTAAAAAAAGAGAAAGCGGTTTCTGGGTTCTTGTAAAAACATCATAACGTGCAAGTCGGAAAAATGCAAGCGCTTTATTTATGGTAATATTCAACAATAAACGGCGCGAATGCGCCGTTTATGTTTCAAAAATCCATCATTTTTTGACCGATGCGGACGATTCTTGCTTGGCACGGTGCTTCTCGCGTCGAGCTGCTCGGTCTTCTTCTTTTAGCTTGGGACATGTATAACAGAGATGGCCGCCTTCCGTTAAATAATACAGGCAGCATACATTTTTCATCCGCATCTGCTTGGAGGGATCTTCGAGATGTTCGATCCGGCGGATTTTCACGTTCAACGGATTTTTGCTGCGGCCGAACGCAGCAGGATCGATTTCCTTCAGCACACGATAGTCTGCATCAATTCGCTCGCGAAGGCTCGGATCGCTTTCTTCTTCCATCCAAATGGCAAGGGAATAATTAAATCGCGTCGGAAGCTGCCCCCACATTTGGCCTACATCGATACCGCCGGATCGTGCGGCCGCCTCGAATATCGGACGCAGCGTATTGCCATAAAACTCATCGTATCCTTTGCGAAGCCATTCGGTACGTTCCGCCGTTTCGGTTGGTCCATCCTGCTCTGACCAAGAATGTATCTTATATGAGTACCAATAATAATCATCCTTGCAGTACAGCTGCACCGTAATGTTGTGCAGCGACAAATCGAACAGCTTGTTGCAATACGACACTCCATACTGCAATGCAAGCGCCGTCGCCCCGAACCAGCTGCAGAAATACGCCGCCGCCGCTTTACGCTCCAATGCCTTCATAAGCGGCGCGTACGTGTCGATGAATTGATCCATTTTTGCTTGCTCCAGCAGCTCTATGGCAGGAACGGACAGGACAATCTGTTCCTTATCGTTCCGATGTATATAAAATTGTTTGGATAACTGGTCGAAATCTACAGTTTGCAGAAACATTCTTTTACGCTCCTTGTAATGATATTGATAATTATTATCATTATAACACAATTTCGACCAATTGCCAATTTTACGCAATCGGGCGCCGAGCTGGAACACTTGCCCATCGGCTGCCGCGATTCAGAAATTTTTGGCTGAACGCCGGATGTAAGGTTCGCGATCGTAACGTCGTCAGCATTTTGCCAATCTCGTACTATGACGCAGAAAAGCCCATCAACGACGAGTTGATGGGCTTCGATTGCAGCCGTTCTATGGCACGGGAACTTACCCGTGTTTGCGTCCCGGTATTTTGCCGGTCCGTTCGAATTCCTGTACGATCGTATCGATTTCCTTCTTCAGCTCGCTGACAAGATCGGCTTCAGGCACCTTGCGCACCATTTCGCCGTATCGGAACAGCATTCCTTCGCCGCGCGCGCCCGCGATGCCGATATCCGCTTCGCGCGCTTCGCCCGGTCCGTTGACCGCGCAGCCAAGCACCGACACTTTGATCGGCACTTTCAGCTTCGAAATGTATTCCTCGACTTCGTTCGCTACCGAAAACAGGTCGATATCGAGCCGGCCGCATGTCGGACACGACACCAGCGTTGCGGCGTTCGTGATCAAGCCAAACGCCTTCAGCATTTCGCGGGCGACCTTGATCTCCTCGACCGGATCGGCGCTTAGCGAAATCCGCATCGTCGAGCCAAGCCCCATCGACAGCAAAGCGCCAAGGCCCGCCGCGCTCTTCACCGTGCCGGAAAACAACGTGCCGGCTTCCGTAATGCCCAAGTGAAGCGGGTAACGGAACTTCTCGGCCGCTTTCGTATATGCGGCGATCGCCATCGGCACGTCGGATGCTTTGAGCGACACGATAATGTCGCGGAAATCGAGCTCTTCCAATATGCCGATATGGTACAGCGCGCTTTCGACCATCGCGTCGGGAGTCGGATATCCGTACTTCTCCAGCAGATGATTTTCCAGCGAGCCTGCGTTCACGCCGATTCGGATCGGAATGCCCCGTTCCTTGCAGGCGCGTACGACGGCTTCCACCTTCTCGCGCCGGCCGATGTTGCCCGGATTGATTCGTACTTTATCGATTCCGTTCTCGATCGCTGCGAGGGCGAGACGGTAGTCGAAATGAATGTCCGCGACAAGCGGTATGCTGATTTGTTTCTTGATGTCTTTGATCGCCTCGGCCGCTTCCTTGTTGTTCACGGTCACGCGCACGATTTGACAGCCGGCTTCCTCCAAACGGTGAATTTCCGCGACGGTCGCTTTGACGTCCGCTGTTTTGGTCGTGCACATGCTCTGGATGATGACTTCGTCGCTTCCGCCGATCGTCAGGTTGCCGACCTTCACCGGTATCGTATCTTTACGCAAGTACATTGTTCATTCTCTCCCATGAACGTGCTTTAGGACGTATAAGCACAAAATTGCCGAGAACATCTGTGTACTCGCCGGAAAATGTCCGCTTTCCACAAATGATCTCGACATGGGCGCTTACGCGCTTTCTTCTTTTTTCTTGCCCTTCTTCGTCGTCAGCTCCGGCGCCAGCTTATCCTGAATCACCTTTTCGTTAACGATGCAAGTCGTTACATCGTCGCGGGACGGCACTTCGAACATCACGTCCAGCATGACGCCTTCGATGATCGCCCGCAAGCCGCGCGCACCCGTATTCCGTTTGATCGCTTCCCGGGCAATCGCCTCGAGAGCGCTTTGTTCGAACTCCAGCTTCACATTGTCCATGTCAAGCAGCTTCTGGTATTGCTTCACGAGCGCGTTTTTCGGCTCGGACAGGATGCGTACAAGCGCAGCCTCGTCTAGCGGCTCCAGCGAAGAAATGATCGGCAGACGGCCGACGAATTCCGGAATCAATCCGAATTTCAGCAAATCTTCAGGCAGCACGAGGGACAAATATTCGCCAGGCTTCAAGTCCTTCTGGCCGTCGCCGCCCGTTCCGAAGCCGATCACCTTTTTGCCGATCCGGCGTTTGATGATTTGCTCCAGGCCGTCGAATGCGCCGCCGCAAATAAACAGGATGTTCGTCGTGTCGATTTGGATGAACTCCTGGTGCGGATGCTTGCGCCCGCCTTGCGGCGGAACGGATGCAACCGTTCCTTCGAGAATTTTGAGCAGCGCCTGCTGCACGCCTTCACCGGAAACGTCGCGCGTAATCGAAGGATTTTCCGATTTGCGGGCGACTTTGTCGATTTCATCGATATAAATAATGCCGCGCTCAGCTTTTTCCACATCGTAATCTGCCGCTTGAATGAGCTTCAGCAAAATATTTTCGACGTCTTCGCCTACATAGCCGGCTTCCGTCAGCGATGTCGCATCGGCGATCGCAAACGGCACATTTAATATTTTGGCGAGCGTTTGCGCCAAAAGCGTTTTCCCGGAGCCGGTCGGACCTACGAGAAGAATGTTGCTCTTCTGCAGTTCAACGTCTTCCAGCTTATTCTGGGAATTAATCCGCTTGTAATGGTTGTACACGGCAACGGAAAGCGATTTTTTCGCATGCTCCTGACCGATGACGTAGGAATCCAAAATGTTGCGGATTTCTTTAGGCTTCGGCACGTCCTTCAGGTCAAGCTCTTCTTCATGACCGAGCTCTTCCTCGACGATTTCCGTGCACAATTCGATGCACTCGTCACAAATATATACGCCAGGACCGGCTACGAGCTTGCGCACTTGATCCTGAGATTTTCCGCAAAAGGAACATTTCAGCTGTCCTTTTTCGTCGTTAAATTTGAACATGGGATCACCCCTTTAACATTATTTGAGCCGAGTGATAACCTCATCGATCAGACCGTAAGCTTGCGCTTCCTCCGCGCTCATGAAGAAGTCGCGGTCGGTATCGCGCTCGATTTTTTCAATCGGCTGTCCGGTACGGTCGACATAAATTTGGTTCAGCTTTTGCTTCGTTTTGATAATCCAATCCGCATGGATTTTAATGTCCGCCGCTTGCCCGCGAACGCCTCCGAGCGGTTGGTGAATCATCACTTCGCTGTTCGGCAGCGCAAAGCGCTTGCCTTTCGCCCCGGCCGTAAGCAGAAGGGACCCCATGCTTGCCGCCATGCCGACGCAAATCGTCGACACGTCCGGTTTAATATATTGCATCGTATCGTATATGCCCATTCCCGCCGTGACGGAACCGCCCGGGGAATTGATATACAAGTGAATGTCCTTCTCCGGATCTTCCGCGGCCAGGAACAGCAGCTGCGCTATGATGAGATTGGCAACATCGTCATCAATCGCGCTCCCCAGAAAAATGATTCGGTCCTTCAGCAGCCGCGAATATATATCGTAGGAACGCTCCCCACGGCTCGTTTGTTCTACAACGATAGGTACCAGACTCATGTGCTCAACCTCTTTTCCTCTTCAAGATCCTAACAGCTTTATTCTAACACGTTCCGCTTGCGATGTCATTTTTCATAAGTCTAGTATTAGTGTATGAACCGGTTTATGTACAGATGTTTTGAGGTAAAAATAAGGCACGCAGAAGTATACGTGCCTTATATCTCCATTTACGCTACAGTTGCAGCCGTTTTGCTGTTCTCAACAAGGAACTTGATCGTTTTCTTGACGGTCAAATCGCTTGTAAAGCTTTCCCATCCGCCGCTTGCGACTAAGTTTTCGCGCAGTTGGTCGGCAGGTCTTCTGTAAGCTTGGGACAGCTGCTCCAGTTCTTCGTTGATTTCATCTTCCGTTACCGTGATGTTCTCGGCTTTGGCGATTTGCTCCAGCACAAGGTTGTTGCGAACGCGTTTTTGTGCGTCGTCTTTCATTTGCGCTTTCAGAGCGGATTCGTTTTGGCCGGAGAATTTGAAGTACAGCTCCAGGTTCATGCCTTGCATTCTCAAACGGTTTTCGAATTCTCTCACCATTTGATCCTGCTCGGTCTCGATCATCACTTGCGGAATTTCGACTTCGGCCGTTTCCGAAGCTTTTTCAACGACAGCAACTTCGCGTTGTTGTTCGTTTTCTTGTTGTTTTCTTTCCGTCAGACGTTTAACAACGTCTTGCTTGAACTCCTCGAGCGTTTCGAATTCGCTGACGTCTTTGGCGAACTCGTCGTCAAGAGCAGGCAAGTTTTTGCGTTTGATTTCATGCAGCTTCACTTTGAACACGGCCGCTTTGCCGGCAAGGTTGTCCGCATGGTACGTTTCAGGGAAAGTTACGTTTACGTCCTTCTCTTCGCCGATGGACATGCCAACGACTTGGTCCTCGAAGCCAGGGATGAACGATCCGGAGCCAAGCTCGAGCGAATAGCGCTCCGCTTTGCCGCCTTCGAAAGCTTCGCCGTCAACGTAGCCGTCGAAATCGATGATCGTGATGTCGCCGGATTGCGCCGCGCCTTCTTCGACAACGACAAGCTCGGCATGACGCTGCTGCAGGCGGTTCAATTCTTCGTTCACTTCTTCTTCCGTAACTTCCGTGGATGTCGCAGGCACTTCGATGCCTTTGTAATCGCCAAGGGTAACTTCCGGTTTAACCGTAACTTTCGCTTTGAACTTCATCGTTTGGCCTTTAGCGAATTGCTCGATCTCCACTTCCGGACGGTCTACAGGCTCGATGCCCGCTTCTTTAACAGCTTCAGTATAAGCTTCTGGCAAAATAATTTCGATCGCGTCGTTGTAGAGGCTTTCCACTCCGAATTTTCTTTCGAAAATTTGGCGAGGCACTTTACCTTTACGGAAGCCTGGTACGTTAACTTTGGCAACGACTTTTTTGAACGCTCTGTCCAGAGCGCCTGCAACTTGCTCTTCATTCACTTCGATATCAAGAACGCCTACGTTCTTCTCTATTTTTTCCCAGCTTGCTTTCATTTTATGCTTTCCCCTCCAACAAATTTAGCCAATCCGCATGTTGCTTCATTTGGCATTTAATGTAAGTTAATATTTACCCGCAGACAAATAACCATTCCATTATAAACAGAAAACTCGTCCATTTCAAGGCATCCCTTCCGGACGGAACGAAGTTGCCGCATAATTGCGGATAAAACGGTAAGCTTGCTCGAACCGGAACTGCAACGATTCGGTAATTCCGTACAATTCCATCGTCGCTTCGGGATCGGCTTTGCCCGTCATCGCCTCCAGAACGGCATGGTGCAGAGCGGCTGCCCAGAGAGCCGTCGTATGTTCATCCTCTTCATGAAGCAATGCATAAACCGAAGTGCCGTATATGTAAAATAAAAATTCCTTCCACATCTCCTCGGCAAAATAAGCGAGCATCGGGTGCTGGACTTCGCTCGTTTCCCTCAGCAGATCCACCACGCGGTGCAGCGACGGATGAAAGTCACCGTAAGATAGCGGCGTATCCTCAAGATCGAGAAGAACGTCCTCGCCCGACTTGCGCATCCGAATTTGGCCCTTCACGTTGCGATGCTTGAGCGTTTGCAACACTTTCAGTTGAACGAGCGGGTGCAGATCGACGTGCTCGGCCCAGCGGATCAATGTATCATTGATGTGGGGATGCTCGACAAATGCCAATTGTTCAAGCGCCAGCATCTTCTTGTCGATCGTCACGTCGGCCAGCAGCGTGTCCAGCAGCTTCTTCGCATATTGACTGTCGACTTCGGCTTTCGCCCGCGCATGCTGCCGGGCCATGTCATGCTCCGACTCGCCTTCCTCGTCCTCTTCTTCGTCCTCTTCTCCGTAGAACCTGCCTGCTTCCCAGGTCTCCGACTCCAGCGCCGGAAAGGCGGACAGCAGCCATTCGTGAAGCGCGCGCCACTCCTCATAGTTCCGCTCGTCCTCACCCTGGCACTGGAGCAGGAACTGAAGCAGCTCGACAGCTTCCTTATATCGTTCCGTCTCCAGCATCCGGGTCAGCTGAATTTGATAATAATCAAGCGTCTTCGGGAATAAAAAAACGTTTTGTTTGTTCGTATCCGTATCGTCTCACCTCCGGTTTTCCCGCGGGAAAACGTTGTTCAAAAGCCTGTCCGCTTCCGGTACAGCCATTGTCTCCACATGCGCTCGCGTTGTACCGGAGGAATCCGCTCCGGGCAAAGATAAACGTACTGCTCCGTCCCAATCGGTGCATTCGTTTACCGATGATATAAGCTAAGTATGGAATGAACCTTATGCTTTGCTCATATTTGAACAAGGGATTGGCACCATTGTAACATAGTTGCCGGTCCTTTTGAAAAAAGTGGGGGCAACGAAACATGAAAATGAAGTTCAGAAAAAAATATGTTGATTTTCACTATGCCCTATGATATTATAAACCATGCTCGCTTAAAAATGAATGCGGGTGTAGTTCAATGGTAGAACGCCAGCTTCCCAAGCTTGAGGCGAGGGTTCGATTCCCTTCACCCGCTCCATTGTTATATTATGACCCAGTAGCTCAGCTGGATAGAGCAACGGCCTTCTAAGCCGTTGGTCGGGGGTTCGAATCCCTTCTGGGTCGCCATTTATTGCTTATGAAACCTCCCTTCGGGGAGGTTTTTTGCTATGGCGACACAGAAACGGGGAAGAGAACCCCCGTAGGGTTCGTCGGAGCGACGCTTCGCTGAAATCGCTTCGCAGTCTCGACCGTAGGGAGAGCATCCCTTCTGGGTCGCCATTTATTGCTTATGAAACCTCCCTTCGGGGAGGTTTTTTGCTGTGGCGACACAGAAACGGGGACGAGAACCCCCGGAGGGTTCGTCGGAGCGGCGCTTCGCAGTCTCGACCGTAGGGAGAGTATCCCTTCTGAGTCGCCATTTATTGCTTCTGAAACCTCCCTTCGGGGAGGTTTTTTGCTGTGGCGACACAGAAACGGGGACGAGAACCCCCGGAGGGTTCGTCGGAGCGGCGCTTCGCAGTCTCGACCGTAGGGAGAGTATCCCTTCTGGGTCGCCATTCTACATAACAACAAAACCTCCCTCTGGGAGGTTTTTTGCTATGGCGACACAGAAACGGGGATGAGTACCCCCGGAGGGTTCGTCGGAGCGACGCTTCGCTAATTCCGCTTCGCAGTCTCGACCGTAGGGAGAGTATCCCTTCTGGGTCGCCATTTTTTCGCTGAGGGCGTCAAAAATGATCCAGTTTCAAAAATAACTGTATTTCCTGCCCTTAATTTCGCCTGTATCGCCCATTTCCACGGCATTAAATGGAAAACATGCAGTTATTTTTTTCGGTTTTATTCATTACTAGAGAAAATGGGTTATTTAAATACATGTTTTCCAGTTATTTTTTCCCCTGCGAATTTTTCATTCTTATTAACTACATCTTTTCCAGTTATTTTAGGCAAATTGCTTGCAGAAGCGCATAAAGCAACCCAAAAAGAACAACCGGCGCGTTTGCCCCATGCTAATATTCTCCGCACTCTCGGCAGCCGTTCCGCACACTCGAAACCTGCTCACAAACCGCCGCTTCTGCGTCACCATTTTTTCGCTTGCGCGGCAAAAATGATCCAGCATCAAGAATAACTATAACCTGCACACTTTTTCCAAGCTAACATTCTCCGCACTCTCGGGCAACATACGCACTTCGGCAGCCCTGCCCGCAAACGCGGCCTCGTCCGAGTCGCATCCAGCATAACAATAAAACCTCCCTTTCGGGAGGTTTTATGCCAAAATGTTGCTCCGGCATCAATCGGCATCAAGTGGATTTAGCCCTGCCGACATAATCCGCAAAAACATCGGCGAAAGCTTCCGCCGTTCGTAAACTTTCCTGCAGCGTATTGTTCGCGCCTCCGAATTCCAGCAGCAGGCTGCCGGGGGAAAGGGATTGATTGTACTCCCCGTTCCCCTCCTTCGCGCTTTTCTGCACAATGCCTCGCGACAAACCGGGATATTTCTTTTCCAGAAGAGCGTGTAGTGCTTCGGCGAATTTTTTATTCTTCGCATAATTTGGATGATCGGTACCGACAACGAACAGGATTCGCGCATACGTCTTGCCGCCTATTTTTACCGAGGTGGTTTTATGCGGAAGATCGCTATCGCGATGGATGTCGAAAAAATAAGCCAGGGAAGGATGAGCTTTCATCGCCGCGTTGACGGCTTTTCGCGACTCCGAATAGGAATCGCCGTAACTTTGCTTCTGGTCCTCCAGCTTCTTGGTGAAATCGTCGTCCCCGATTAGCGCGGGAATGCCCTTCTTCTGCAATAGCTGCCCTAGCTCCTTGCCGACTAATGTAATGTTGACGTTCGGGTTGCTGACCGAAGACCCTTTCGTGCTGCCGGCGACATTTTTCCAGGACTCGCGATTGTGAGTATGATAAATATACACTTTGTATTTATCGGCGTTCACGACCCAACTCGCGACATAAGCTGTCCCGCCGTCCCGAAGCGATACTTTGTACCACTCCCCCTCCGTATCGACGATCGGGAAAGATTGGCCCGGTCCGGCTTTGCCGACGATCTTGTAGTTTGTTCCCGGTCCGCTTCGCAGGTTGGTGTTTTTGGTCATTTTGACAACCTTCTGCTGAGGCGATGGTTGATCCTTCACATATTCGATATATTGGGCAGACACCCAGCCGTCTCCTTCGTCCGACAACCCGATCTTTACCCAATCGTCCTGTTTGTCCAATACTTGGTAAACCTTCGTTTTCCCGATCATTTGAATGATCGTTGCGGATGGATTCGGCTCCGTGCGCACATTTAATCGATCCACCTTGCTTCTGGCGTATTCTTTCCCTGCCCGCTTCGCACTAGTTCCGGTCCCAACGTTGACGCCCTCTTTGGTCGTTTTCGCCTGGGCGGCCGAATCTACTGAATGAACAGCGCCGAAAAGAAGAACAGAACATACGACAATACTTCCGATTTTGTATCGCAACAAGAAGGCTCCTCTCTCTATATCGTTCGTGTCTTTCTATCAATTCGACATAGATTGACGAAAACCTTCCATTTTCACCCTAAAAGGAATATTCGGAATGCTGGAACGATGCAGCAATCGCCCTTCGACTTGACATGCATGTTCACTGCATGGTACCTTGACTTTGACTTATCAAGGCCCATTTTTTAGGAGGTTTCTACCATGAAACGAAACCATTGGCTTAAACAGACTACAGCAATCGTATCGTTGGTCGCTCTATTATTCGGAAGTACCGGCATCGTAGCGGCGGCCCCCGCACAACCGGAACAAAAATCGTTTTTTTACACCGTAACGGGCTCAACTTCCGTTGAAACCGGCCTTTACTTCAGCGGTCCGGACAACGCGGCTCCTTCTGCCCTCATTACAGACGCCGTACGCAAACTACAGCAGGATGAGTCCATCGACAATTTGTTTGCGGGGTTGGAGTATTCGATCCAAACAGCCGGGGAGCAAGCGGAACCAAGCGAGTTGCAGCAGGGAACCGCGGGACTGCTGACCAAATCGGTCGGAAAGGCGGGCGAGCTGGACGGCAAAGGGATTTTCACCCAATTCAAGTACAATGCCGTGTACAAAAGCGCATCATGCGGCGGAGGCTTTGGCGACTTGTACAACCTGTACTCCATCGACGCTCAAGGCAACATGTCCCTGCTTACCGATGACGAAATTTCGTCTGTCGGAGCGCAATTCGAGATTTACAAAGACGCGATCTATTACTTGAAAGTGAAATCCAGCCCATTCGAAGGCTTTGATCTGATGAAACTCGCGTCAGGCAATGCATCGCCGCAAACAGTCGCCGTGAACGTGCAAAACTTCTCGATCAGCGGCAATACGCTTTACCTCGTCAAAGGCAACGGTTTGCTAAAATCGGACTTAGACGGCAAAAACGTCAGCCCTGTTGCCGAATTGAACGGCAAGCTGTTCAACATGAGCGGCTGCGATGAAGGTACATACAACATCGTTAACGATAAGGGAATCGCCTTCCTGAACAATGCCGAGGATAAAACCTCGTTCTACGACTTTGCGACAGGCAAAGTTACTTCGCTGAAAAGCAATTATTATTGGATCGCCGACATCGACGTCAAGGCAGGCAAAGTATATAGCTTCCATGACCAAGGACTGTACGTTTCCAGTCTGACAAGCGCAGCGGAAAAACGAATCGCGGGCAGCATAAGCGACATCGCTTCGATCCAAGCTCAGAACAAACAAGCAACAATCGTTCAGCAAGGCCGGCTGGTCCATATTTCGCTTTAATGGCAAAAAAAGCAACGCACCCTCTTCGGGCAGCGTTGCTTTTGTTTTATACTCGTGTTATTTGTAAATGATTGCACCCCGCAGTTTAACCGATCCAATCCGCCTCAACCTGCCGGATGCATTCCTCCGTTTCGTTCTGGACCTTGTTAACGACATCAGATACAGGGTACGCGTGCATTCCGTCGGCATCGTACGGCTTAAGAAGCGAAAGCAGACTTGCGACATCGCCGTTATTGCGATCCAGCCATGCGGCCTCGTCCTTGGGCGCCAGTATGACAGGCATCCTGTTATGGATCGGCGCCACCAATCGGTTCGGCTCCGTTGTAATGACGGTGCAGGTACTTAGCCTTTCGCCTGTTCCGGTATGTTCCCATATATCGTACAGGCCCGCCATGCTGAACATCGCACCGTCCTTCAGCATGATCCGCAACGGCCGCTTTTTGCCGCCGACCGTCTGCCATTCGTAGAAGGAATCGGCCGGGATGATACAGCGTTTGCGACTGAGAAGCGGTCGAAACGAGGCCTTCTCCATAAGCGTCTCCGCTCGTGCATTAATCATTTTGCTGCCGATTTTATCATCCTTCGCCCAAGAAGGGACAAGTCCCCAACGCAGCTCGCCGATCCGGTTGCGCCGACCGTCGCCAACGATGGCTGGTACATGCTGAAAAGGCGCTACGTTATACCGCGGTTTATGGTAAGGCGGCGCCACGCCGTCGATGGCGAACCGATGCATCATTTCTTCGAATGAAATCGTAATCGTATATCTTCCGCACATGGCCACCCCTCCTTACCTCAGTATAGACCATTATTCTCCCGTTTCAACTCGTTAATTGCAACTTGCAATCATTAACATATCCCTAGACGAAGCAAAGGGAGGCTCCTTGCCGGACAACCTCCCGGTTCATAATCCAACTCACTCTTTGCTGAGCGTATCAAGCTTCTGCACAAGCCGTTCAAGCTGATGAAAGCTTTGCACGATGTTGTCGATCCGCCTGTCCTGCTCTTCCACGCTGGCCGTTACTTCTTGCACCGACGCCGCGCTTTGCTCGGTTATGGCCGAAACGGACGTCGTTTCCTCCAATATGGTGACGCTAAGCGACCGAATATCGCCGACCCTATCGTCAAGCAACGCCGCTTGCTGGAGCACATCTTCCGCATGATTGCGGATTTGCTCGAAGGAGCCGACAAACGCTCGACACCTGCGCGGCTCTCTTCTACAGCCGATAACCCGGCAGCTACTTGTTCCGCCGTTTGATTCGTTCTGGCAATGAGCCCGTTCACGATCCCTGCGATTCGCTGCGCAAATTGGTTCGATTCCTCGGCGAGCTTGCGGATCTCCCCGGCGACGACGCTAAAGCCTCTGCCGGACTCTCCCGCTCTAGCGGCTTCAATGCTTGCATTCAGCGATAGCAGATTCGTTTGCACGGATATTCCCTCGATTGCCTCGGTCATTCGGCCGATGGAGAATCGCGCAAACCGAAACTTTACCGGCAAAAATAACGTAACAATAATACACAAATCAAAACTAATCTAAAATGGAGCTGGTTTCATGGATTCGGACTTCGGATTTGGCGGACCGCCGGGCTTTGGTCCTCCTCCTCTTTTCCAATTCGCCTTTACCGCAATCATCGTGATCATTATCGGGGTCTTCGTCTTTATCGTCGGAAGAGGGCTGCTTACGTGGTCTCGTAATAACGCGGCGGATCGTCAGACAAAGCCTGCGCTGATCGTCGCCAAACGGACCGAAGTATGGGGAGGCTCGGGGCAATCGAGTGCCAATACATCGTATTACATGACATTTGAATTCGAAGACGGCGAACGGCTTGAGCTAGGGCTGAACGGAAACGAGTTCGGACTTCTCGTAGAGGGCGATCACGGCACGCTGACGTATCAAGGATCGCGATTCATCGATTTTACGAGAAATTAAAAGACCAATCAAAGCGTATCAAAAGGCTGTGCCTGACCATCCGAGATGGTTTCAGGGCAGTTTTTTTGTTCGCAATAGAATGATTCCTCCGGTCGGCCAATCGTCGCTTGCCGTCGACGCATCATTCATATTCAGTTCATATTGAGCAATTATAGTGGGATTCAGAAACGGAACGAAGCTAGATAAGCTACCAAGACATATAGGAGTGGTATCATGGAGCGACAAATCAAGGAAACCAAGGAAACCGAACAAACCAAAAAGAACAAACAAGCAGGCAGCTGGCGGCAGTTCATGCGTCTTGTCATGCAAACGAAGCCGTCCAAGCTGAAGCTTGCGATCGCGCTTGCGCTTAGCATCACCTCAACCGTCGTCAGTCTCGTTATTCCGATGTTTACGAAAAATCTCGTCGACGGCTTTACGTTGTCGTCGGTAAACGGCATGCAAATCGCCGGCATCGCGGCTGCATTCATCGCGCAAGTCGTTGCGGGCGGCGTCTCCATCTACCTTCTCAATCACGTCGGTCAAACCGTCGTCGCGGGTCTGCGCGACCGGCTGTGGCAGAAGCTGCTCGTCCTCCCTGTCGCCTATTACGACAACAATCGTACCGGGGAAACGATCAGCCGGATGACGAACGACACCGGCGTCGTCAAAGGGCTGATTACCGAGCATTTGACCGGATTCATTACGGGCATCATCTCGATTATCGGGTCCATCGCCATATTGATCGCTCTGGATTGGCAGATGACGCTGATCATGCTGATCGCCATTCCGCTAACCGTGCTGATTTTATTCCCGCTCGGAAGGCAAATGTACAAAATATCGAAAGGACTGCAGGACGAAACGGCGCGATTCACCGCGATATTAAGCCAGGTATTGTCCGAAATCCGGCTTGTGAAGTCGTCCAACGCCGAACGGCGCGAATACGAAAGCGGCAAAACCGGCATCGTCAATTTGTTCCGCTTCGGATTAAAGGAAGGCAAAGTGCAAGCGATGATTTCGCCGCTTGTCTCGTTCGTCCTGATGATGCTGCTCGTTGTCGTCATCGGCTACGGCGGCATGCGAGTATCGAGCGGGGCGTTGACCGCGGGTGCGCTTGTCGCGTTTATTTTGTACTTGATTCAAGTCATCATGCCGATGACGCAGTTAACGCAGTTTTTCACCCAGCTGCAAAAAGCGTCCGGCGCAACCGAACGGATCGCCGTCACGCTAAATGCGCCGGAAGAACATCCGGACGAAGGTCAAACGCTCGGATTCGCCAACCTGCCGATCACGGCGGATCGCGTCACGTTCGCATACGAGGGCGGCGAACCGATTCTGAAAGGCGTCAGCTTTACGATCGAACCGGGCAAAGTGACTGCAGTGGTCGGCCCAAGCGGGGGCGGCAAAACGACATTGTTCTCGCTCATCGAGCGTTTCTACGAACCGTCGGGCGGCACGATCAAGCTTGGCTCCGAGCCGATCCAGTCCTATTCGCTCTCCTCCTGGCGCAGCCAAATCGGCTACGTGTCGCAAGAAAGTCCGCTCATTGCGGGCACGATCCGCGACAACATCTGTTACGGGATCGACGACGAGGTCAGCGACAACGAACTGAAGCGCGTCGCCGCCATGGCCTACGCGGACCAATTCATCGACGAGCTGCCGAACGGCTACGATACGGAGGTCGGCGAACGGGGCGTCAAGCTGTCCGGCGGACAGCGTCAGCGAATCGCCATCGCCCGCGCCTTGCTTCGCGATCCGCAAATCCTGATGCTGGACGAAGCGACGGCCAGCCTCGACAGCAAGTCGGAAATCGTCGTGCAGCAAGCGCTCAAAAACTTGATGGAAGGCCGTACGACGCTGGTCATCGCCCATCGCTTGTCTACTGTCGTGGATGCGGATCAAATCCTGTTCGTGGAGAAAGGCGTCATCACCGGCAGGGGAACGCACGAACAGCTGCTGGAAACGCATGCGATGTACCGGGAATTCGCCGCGCAGCAGCTTCGCATCAAAGAACTGGTATAATAGGGCAATAGGAGGTGCACGAAGATGACCAAAATACTCATCGTCGACGACGATCCCCATATTCGTGAGCTCGTGAAGCTGTTTCTGCGCGGCGAAGGCTTCGACATCTTCGAGGCGTCGGACGGCGTTCAAGCCATGTCGATGCTCGAGTCGATCAAAGCCGATCTTGTCATCCTCGACATCATGATGCCGAACATGGATGGCTGGCAGCTATGCCGCGAGCTGCGCGAGCACGAAAGCGACCTGCCGCTGCTCATGCTGACCGCCAAAGGCGAAACGATGCAGAAGATCAAAGGGTTTGAGCTCGGCACCGACGATTACATGGTGAAGCCGTTCGAGCCGCAGGAGCTCGTCGTTCGGGTGAAGGCGCTGCTGAAGCGATACCGGATCGCCGTCTCCCAGACCGTGCAAATCGGCGAGCTCATGCTGAACCGAAAAACATTCGAAGCAACGGTCGGCGCCACGAGCTTGACGCTGCCGCTGAAGGAATTCGAGCTGCTGTTCAAGCTGGCGAGCTACCCCGGCAAAACGTTGTCGCGCGAACAGCTCATCGAACAAATTTGGGGTTACGATTACGAAGGCGACGAACGGACGGTTGACGTCCATATCAAACGGCTCCGCGAGCGGTTTCCGGAAGACCGCCATTCGTTCAAGATTACGACCGTGCGAGGATTAGGCTACCGATTCGAGGTGCTCCCATGACACGGTTGAAGCGATTTCTGAAAGGAACGCTAGGCTTCATTACGTTCGGAGCAATGCTTGTGGCGTGCTGGTCCGCCGCTTATTACGTCACCGACTATTCATACGATCGGTTCGGCTTCAGGCTGCATGGCTTGCTGCAGATGATCGTCAACGGGCTTCTCGGCTTTTTCTTCTTCGGCCTGATTATTTCGCTCGTTTCTCTCGCATTCCGCAAGCGCAGCGCCGTGGCCTTCAAGCTGATTGTCGACGCCATGCGGCAAATCGCGAAAGGCAATTTTAACGTTACGCTGGACGTCAAGCGGGAGCATCAAGGCCCTTTTACGGAAATTATCGAAAATATCAATTATATGGCCGTCGAGCTCAATCAAATGGAACAATTGCGCCAGGAGTTTATCTCCAACGTATCCCATGAAATCCAATCCCCGCTCACCTCGATTCGAGGTTTTGCCAGAGCGCTTCAAGACGAGCGGCTCAGCCGGGAGGAACGCAATCATTACTTGGGCATCATCGAAACGGAGTGCGTCCGTCTCGGCAAATTAAGCGACAACTTGCTGAAGCTGGCCTCCCTCGAATCGAAGCACCAGCCCTTTGAGCCGAAGCGGTACCGGCTCGACAAGCAGCTGCGCAGCATCGTATTGGCCAATGAGCCGTTATGGCTGGCCAAGCGGCTCGATATGGACATCTCCTTGGAAGAGATCGAAGTATGGGCCGACGAAATCTTGATGAGTCAGGTGTGGGTCAACCTGCTGAACAACAGTATAAAATTTACGCCGGAGGACGGGACCATCGGGATCAAGCTGGCTCGCGACGGGCAAGACGTGCTGGTGAGCCTATCCGATTCGGGCCCCGGCATTCCTCCGGAAGAACAGACCCGGGTGTTCGAGCGATTCTACAAGGCGGACAAAGCGCGCGATCGGAGCACCGGGGGAAGCGGATTAGGACTTTCCATCGTCAAAAAAATCGTTGAAATGCATCAAGGAGACATCGTCGCGGAAGGCGCTCCCGGGGGAGGCGCCCTGTTCAAGGTGCGTCTGCCTGGCAGACCTGATGCTTCGTAGCATCCATCTATCGGCGGGCGTCGGCGCGTTTCGGCGATGCGTATGCGATGGAGAAACTAGCGGGCACGTTACTCATACCAAGTTGTACCTGCAACGACAAGCCGGCCGCGAAGCAATTGCTTCGTGACCGGCTTGTTTGCGAATCAGGGGAACAACCACGGGGCTAATACTGGTTTTTCGGTTCTGCGCTGCGGTTCCTCGGATTGTTTTGCGCCGCGTGCTTGACGTTTTTTTTAACGACTTCTTCAGCAAATTCTTCGTTATGCGCATATTGGTTCCCTTTGTTCGCCTTATATTTTTCCGACATGTCCACTCACCTCCCTTTAAGGTAGTATCGTAAGCCGAAACGCGAATATGCACATTACAATTTGGGTGCAACTTTTACCATGTCCCATTCGTTATATAAAAGCTTGAGAATAAATGACAATTCGAAAAAGAGGGATCATCGCGTGAAAAAAATCGTAATCGCAGCATCTGCAGCAGTACTCCTCACCCTTTCCGCAGGCGTATACGCCGCCGAAGGGTACACGAAAAAAAAAGTCGCCGCCATCGAACAACAGAGCGTCCAAACACCTTATTATTCGCTCGCCGTGCCCAAAAGCTGGAGCGTAAGAAACGACAAATCGGGTGCGCTTGGTTTCACGCAGAATAAATCCATCGTTGGCACAGTCGAAGTTCTTGGCTATTCCAAGGATGTTCCGCTTGCCAATCTGCTGCCTAACCATAGCACCGTCCTGTCTTCCGAATCGTTGAAAGGCTTCGCCTTCGAGGTCGTCCGCTTTGAGCTCGAAGAAGGCGACACCGCGGCGTCGGGGAGCACGGAAACGGCGAAAACAACGCATTATTTGATCGTGGACAAAGGGCGCAGTTATGTATACGACTTTTCGTTAAAGACCGACGCGGTGAAGGAACAAGATGCCGCCGGCATCGTCAAATCGCTCAAAATCGCCCCCCTTGCAAAGAAGTTCACGCTGGAAACAGGAAAAACGATGACGGTCACGGTTATGGTCGAAGGCATGGAGCAAAAATCGAGGGTCGTTCAATACACCCTTCAGCCATACGGATTGCAATTTCAACTCGACGGCACGTTCACGAAACAAACGGTAAACGATAAATCCGAAGAGGCTTCTTTCCTTCGAAAAATGGGAAAAGCGGGCAATGCGGTCGTGAAACTGCAAACGGTGCAAGGAAAAACCGTCAAACAGGTCGTATCCGAGCTGCAGCAGGAATTCGCCAAAGCCGGCTACAAAAAATCGGGAACCGCGTTTAAAGTCGAAGCCGGCTTCAAACTTGCCGGACAGCGGCAAAACTATACGATCGGCAAACGTTTCGCCGCCTTTGAAGTTTACGATCTCGGCAAGATCAAGCTTGTCGTCAAATCGGACTATCCGGCCGAAGCCGGAGACGGCATGGGGTCGATCATGCACACGCTGACTTCCTCCATTCAAATGAAACGTTAAGTTTGAGCATACACTTTAGGCCTTACTACAGGGCGGAAGGCCGGCCATGTCAGCATTTGCTCCTTCTGCGGGCAGGGGGACAGACATCTTCCCCTGGGCATTCGCATATATTGTTTTCATCCCATGGAAACTCGAGAGGATGAACAACTTATGTGTGGAATTACGGGATGGATCGATTGGCAAAAAAATTTGACGAATTTTTCGGATATTGTGGAGCGGATGACGGAAACGATGTCGGATCGCGGTCCCGACGCTTCCGGGACGTGGATTTCGTCGCACTGCGCACTCGGTCATCGCCGTTTAAGCGTCATCGATCCGGAGAACGGAGCGCAGCCGATGCTCCGAACGGTGGAAGATCAAACTTACGCGCTTGTATATAACGGTGAACTATATAATACGCTTGAGCTGCGCAAAGAACTGGAGTCACGCGGGCACCGGTTTTATACCCATTGCGACACGGAAGTGCTGCTCGTTTCCTACATCGAATGGAAAGAAGCATGCGTCGACCGGTTTAACGGCATTTTTGCGTTTGCGGTGTGGGACGATGCGGAGCAAAAATTGTTTCTCGCCCGGGACCGTCTTGGCGTTAAGCCTTTATTCTACGCGCATCGGGGCGGCACGTTCATGTTCGGCTCGGAGCCGAAGGCGATTCTTGCCCATCCCGATGTGCCAAGAGAAGTCGGCGCCGACGGCCTGGCCGAAATCTTCATCGTAGGGCCGGCCAGAACGCCCGGACATGGCGTGTATAAGCACCTCGCCGAGCTGCGGCCGGGACATTGCATGGTATATGACACGAGCGGCTTGCGCATCCGCGCTTATTGGCAGTTGGAAAGCAAACCGCATACGGAGGACGTCGATGCGACGGCCGAGCATGTCCGGGAGCTGCTGCAGGATACGGTGGAGCGCCAGCTTGTTTCCGACGTGCCGGTCTGCACCCTGCTTTCCGGCGGGCTTGATTCCAGCGCGTTAACGACTTTTGCCGTCCAATATTACAAGCGAACCGGGCAAGGCAACGTCCATACGTATTCGGTCGATTATGTCGACAACGACAAGCATTTTCAGTCGAGTGCATTCCAACCGAACCAGGATGCGCCTTGGATCGAGCGAATGACCCGCTATCTCGGAACGGTGCACCATCAAATCGAGTTCGATACGCCGGAGCTCGTCGAGTCGCTTAGAACCGGCGTGCTCGCCCGCGATTTGCCGGGAATGGCCGATGTCGACGGTTCGTTATACTTGTTCTGCAAAGAAATCAAGAAGGATGCGACGGTGGCGATTTCCGGGGAGGCGGCGGACGAAATATTCGGCGGTTACCCTTGGTTCCACCGCGAGGAAGCGTTAAAGTCGAACACGTTCCCTTGGGCGCTCGCGACGAAGGAACGGGCCGATCTGCTGTCGCCCGATTTGCGCGGCTGGCTGCGTCCCGAGCAGTACGTGCAGGACCGTTACGAACAGGCGTTATCCGAAGTGCCGCGCCTTGCCGGCGAAGATGCCGCGCAAAACCGGATGCGGGAAATGTCCTACCTGAACATTACGCGGTTCATGCCGACGCTGCTTGACCGGAAAGACCGGATGAGCATGGCCGTTGGTCTCGAGGTGCGGGTACCGTTCTGCGACCATCGGCTCGTCGAATACGTGTGGAATATCCCGTGGGAGATCAAAACGGCCGGCGACCGCGAAAAAGGCATCCTGCGCAGGGCGCTCCGCGGCGTATTGCCGGACGACGTGCTCACGCGCAAAAAAAGCCCTTACCCGAAAACACACAATCCGAACTATATGGCGGCTGTCCGAGAAGCGCTGCTCGACATCTTAAACGATCCTGCCTCCCCGCTGCTCCAGTTCATCAACGTACAGAAGATCAAATCGCTTGCGACATCCGGCGCTTCGGAATTCAATCTCCCGTGGTTCGGCCAGTTGATGACGGGGCCTCAGCTGTTCGCTTATCTCGTCCAGGTCAATACTTGGCTGAAGGAATACCGCGTTTCGGTCCAATAAGCCGGCAAGGCTGTATTTTGAAATTCGCCTTTGCATATTCGAAATTAAGAAAAGCTCCGATTCAGAGCTAGAAAAAAGGACCTCAAATTCCACTGCGCACGTGGAATTTGAGGTCCTTTCGTTCATGATTCAGGTTGTTCCCATTCTATGCGAACACTTTTGTGACAGCGCCATGTTATCGCAGGCGCTCGAGCAGCGCTTCGAGCGCTTGTCCGCGGTGGCTGATCGCTTGCTTCTCCTCAAGCGACAGCTCCGCCATCGTCCGGCCGTATTGCGGCACGTAGAACAACGGGTCGTACCCGAACCCGTTATCGCCGCGCGGCTCGGCCGCGATAAACCCTGGCGCCGTGCCGGACGCCTCGACCGTCTGGCCGGTCGACGGATCGTACAGCACGAGCGCGCAGACAAACTGCGCCGCGCTGAGCAGCCGCGGCGCGCCGGGCGCCGCAGCGCCGGCTTCGCCTGCAGGCACGGCGGCGCCGATTGCGGCAAGCTCGCGCAGCAGCTTGCCGTTGTTGTCCGCGTCGGCCGCGCCGCTGCCGGCGTACCGCGCGGAGTAGACGCCGGGCGCCCCGCTCAGCGCGTCGACGCACAGCCCGGAATCGTCGGCCAGCGTCGGCAGGCCGAGCGCATCGCCGACCGCCCGCGCCTTGATGAGCGCATTGTCGGCGAACGTTTCGCCGTCCTCAACGATGTCTGGCATATCGGCAAAGTCGTACATGCTGCGAACTTCTTTGCCCAGCTTAGCGAAAGCATGGGCGAACTCGCGGATTTTGCCTTTATTTTGCGTGGCGACGATGACGATATTATTTGACGGCTGCATTCGAGGTTCTCCCCACCCAATCGCTGATCGGACCAAGCGCCTGCTTCTGCAGCTCGATCATTTGCAAAATGCCGAGCTCCGCTCTTCCCAGCAGCTCGTCGAGCTCCGTGCGGCTGAACGGCGCTTCTTCGCCGGTGCCTTGAATTTCGACGAATTTGCCGCCGCTCGTCATGACGACGTTCATATCCACCTTCGCCTTCGAATCCTCTTCGTAGTTCAGGTCAAGCAGCGTTTGTCCCTGGATGATGCCAACGCTGACCGATGCCAGAAATTCCGTAATCGGGAACCGCGGAAGCGAATGCTGTACGGCAACTTTATGTATCGCGATCGCCATCGCTACGAATGCGCCCGTAATCGATGTCGTGCGGGTTCCGCCATCCGCTTGGATCACGTCGCAATCGAGCGTAATCGTCCGCTCGCCAAGCGCCTGCAAATCAACGACGGAGCGCAGCGCCCTGCCGATCAGACGCTGGATTTCCATCGTACGGCCGCTCAGCTTGCCTTTGGCCGATTCCCGCTGGTTGCGTACTTGCGTCGCCCGCGGCAGCATGGAATATTCCGCCGTAATCCAGCCTTTTCCTTGCCCTTTCATAAAAGCGGGGACCCGCTCGTCGATCGAAGCCGTGCAAATGACTTTCGTCTCGCCGACTTCGATCAGCACGGAGCCCTCGGCATATTTGTTATAATGGGTCGTAATCGAAATCGGTCTCAATTGATCCGATTGTCGTCCGTCTGTTCTCATGTGGTTGCCTCCTACTGTTGATCTACCCCATTTTACCAAAGTGCGACAAGAAAAGCATCCGATCTGCCGCAATCGTCCCAAAAAGAGACGCGGATTCCGTGATTTCCGCTATGAAAAAACTTATATTTTCGTATTTTTTTAAAAAAACGGGAGACCGCGCAGCGGCCCCCCACTCTCTAATTATTATTTACAATTTCAGCGCATTAACATGCGCGGGACGATCGACCGGCTTGCTGTAGTCCGAATCGTCCGTTCCTTTCAGTCCGGCTTGGCCGTTGACGAGAATTTGCACTTTCTTCGCGCCGGTATTTTCCGTCAATGACAATACGACCGATTGGAGCAGCTCCGCAGGCGCCGTATTGTCCGCGCTCAGAATATCGTCGCTCAGGTTCACCGTTACGGTATCGTCCTGCTGCTTGAAATCGAGCACCTTCACTGTCGGCATGATGACCGAATTCAAAATATTCGTGTTCGCCGGTCCGGCGATCAGCTGCTCAATCGCTGTTTTCGCGATGGAATCCGTCCGTTTTACGAGCCGGGTCACAGGAACGTAATACTGCTCATCCTCGGGCGACAAGGCGGAGAAATAAAGCGTCACCGCGGAAAATTCGCCGAACTCGACGCCGTTCGCTTTTTCTACATTGATGCCCATCGTTCTTGTCAGCGGGCCGTCAAGCGGCGTTCCGTTGACCGGCATTTCCTTGAGCGGGGTGCCGTTGACGGAGAGCTTCACCCCGTTGACGTTCGGGAAGCCCGTTAACGTCCACGTGATCGCTTCCAATATTTTTCGTTCGTCTTGGCCATTGTAGTCCGTGAACTGATTCGAAAAGTCGACGGATGCCACATTCTCCTTGATGTCGACCGTCAGTTTCGTCCCTTTCGGCAGCAGCGGCATAAAGCCGGCAGGCAGCTCGTCCTTGTATTCGCCGTCTTCGACCATGTACAGAAGCGACTTCTTCGCGATGCCTTCCTCGTAGCCTACATTTAGACTTACCGGTGCGACATACCCTTTGGCATCCTTCAAATACACCGTAATATTCGAATTTTGCCCCGTTTCCTTGCCGTTGTCCGTCGATGTCCCCGACGTCGTGTTCGTTGTCCCCTGCTCCGTCTCCGTTCCGGTCTGCGGCGGATCGATCTGCCCGTTCGTCTGGCTCGTCTGAATAAGGCTGCATCCGGCCGTGAACAGCGGCAATGCGATTAAGCTCGTTACGGCGATATGCCGTATCCATCTGTCGCGTTTCATCTTCATATCCTCCCCAAGTGGATTTGTACTACTATGTATACGGGCCTTTGTCCAATTTATTCATTCATTTTGTCCCACTTGTTGGACATACTACATATTCGAGACCGATACGACGAATGGATGCGAAGGAGCATGCGATGGATACGAAACAAACGCAATACAGCTTGGACAGCGCCAAGGTTGCGCTTGCGGCGGAACAGTGGCTGGAGCGGCGCGGGGTCCGCAAAGAAGAAATCGGCGAGCTGGTGATGCTGCTTCAGAAGCAATATTACGCCGATTTGACACTTACGGAGTGCATCGACAATATCGACCGCGTTTTATCGAAGCGCGAGGTGCAAAATGCGATATTAACCGGCATTCAACTGGACATTCTGACCGAACAAGGCGCTCTCATGAGCCCGCTTCAGGAAATGCTGCAAAGCGACGAAGGACTTTACGGCTGCGACGAGGTGCTCGCCCTGTCGATCGTGAACGTATACGGCAGCATCGGGTTTACAAACTTCGGGTACATCGACAAAATGAAACCGGGCGTGCTCAAAAGGCTGAACGACAAAACCGGCGAACATACGCATACGTTCCTGGACGACATCGTAGGGGCCATCGCGGCGGCGGCCAGCAGCCGGATCGCGCACCGAAAGCAAGCGCAGCTGGAGTCGGACGGAACGGTTTCGTAGTGATGCCCAACGTAAAAAGGCAGCAAATCGAAGTCTGCGACTTGGAATTGCTGCCTTTCCTAATCCTATGTGCCCGATACGTTATCAACGGCGCTCAAAGTAAATCGTATCTCCGCGCTCTACCTGCTCCGCAAGCCCTTGATGCTCAAGATGAACCAAATGAGCCAGCGTCTCCGACATCGCGAACCGAAGCTGGTGTGTCGTCAGCTTGCTGCCGAACGAGGCAAGACATACCTCGTAAGCGGTCGAGGGCGTAGAGAGCAGGTCGCTCATCGCCTTTAGACGTTCTTCATGATGCCTTAGCAATTGAGCGATCCGCTCGGCAAACCCGGCAAACGGGTCGCGATGACCCGGGTACGCCCAGGCGACAGGGTAAGCCGTCAGCGACTTCAAGCTTGTCAGGAACAGCTGCAGCGGGTCGGCATCGCCTCCAGGCAGCAGGCTCACATTCGGCGAAATATGCGGCAGAACCTGGTCGCCGCAGAACATGACGCGCCGTTCTTCATCGTAAAAACATAGATGGCCGGCCGCATGTCCCGGCGTTTCGATCGAAACGTATTCGCGATCGCCGAGCCGCACCGCTTGTCCAGGCACGATGAACCGTACATGCGGGTGCGGCGATACTAGCGGGAGAAAGCTGTCCATGTGCGGCAATATTTCGTCGATTTGCGGCGAGACCATTCCATGCCGAACGTATAGAGCATGCAGCTGCCGCGACATTGTTTGTCCTTGGCCCCACAACCTTTGTGCGTAGTCATTGCCGGTCTCCGACATGAGCACGGGTGCGCCGCTTTGTTGCTGGAACCAGCCGGCAAGACCGTAATGGTCGGGATGATAATGAGTCAACACGATTTGCTCGATATCCGCAAACCGGATCCCTAATCGCAAAAGCGTATCCGTCCAACCCGACTTGGCTTCCTCGGTGCCCAGCCCGGGATCGATCAGCGTATAGCCTTTACCGCCTTGTACTAAATAACTGTTTACCCATCTTAATGCAAAAGGAAGCGGTACCTTAACTTGAATCACTTCGCCTCCCTGATGCGAATCGATTTGCCACGCCTCGTTCATTGCAATCTCCTTCCACAAGCCGATCAGTTGCGCTCGACGAATCCTCAGTCTGAATGAATACTACTCTGTACCATACAGGAATATAAGGCCGATTTCAACGACACCATACTAGTGAGTAAATACGAGTGAAAAAATCAAAAAACCTTCTCACCCTTCCCGCTTGCGAGGGAACGGATGAAAGAAGGTTCATCAGAGATGTATGAGGAACACCGTCAAATCTTTAACTCCCCAAGCCGTATTAGCTCGACAACCGCCTGTGAACGACCTTTAACGTTCAATTTTTGCATAACGTTTGAGATGTGATTCCTGACGGTTTTCTCGCTAATGAACAATTGCTGAGCGATGTCTCTGGTTGTTTTGTCCTGCACTAACAACTCAAAGACTTCCCTTTCCCGATTGGTCAACAAAAACTTGCTCTTGTGGTCGCTGCCCTTCAAAGTGTCACCCCTCCTTGCTCGGGTTTGTATGGTTTAACAAGGTTAAGGGATACAGTCAAATTTATACTATGAAGGACAGCGGACCTTGGTGCGTTCTCCTATAAAATTGGGCGGTTACCTGGCGGTTCGGCTCGTCGGGCCAACGCCGGTTGTTGGAGAAGGCGCATGCCCGGGCGTCGCAGGCTGATTTACCGTACGCTTTGCGGCGTTCGTCGGGAACAAACGCTGCACCATCGAGTAAAATTCCGTTGCGAAACCGGAAATCGGGCGGCCGCGTTTGACTTCTGTCGCATAACTGGTCATGCGGCCGACAAAATCGGGGTTGGCCGTGACGTATACGTTTTTCACCCGCGGATCGACGGATTTGACTTTTTGGGCGATCTTGCTCTTAATGGCCGCCGGCACGTCGGCGGAGGTCATGCTCGGAGCCGATTTCGTCCGGCCGGAGGCAACCTTCGGAGTTGCCGAAGAGGCGGCCTTCGGAGTAACCGAAGTGTTCGTCCGGCCAGGAACAGCCTTCGGAGTTGCCGAAGGCGCCGTACTGTGCAGCACGACGGCGACATATGCATTTTGATTTGTCAGCATGACGTAAGAAGATTTAACTTCATTCATGGCCGTAATATGGTCGGCGATTTTTTTGCTTAGCTCCATCTTCGTTTGGCCGCCATGAGGAGCTGTTGCATTATGAGGCGCATTGCCCGCATAAGGCGTTACGTTTCCATACGGTCTTGCGGTATTGTACCGGTTTATGCCGTCGGGTGTAGCCCCCGCGTTATAACGATGGTCTGTAGCATAAGGTCTGACTTGGTTCGAACGGATATTTTTGTTTCCCATGTCGCCTTGTCTCGGCGAGCAGGCCGATGCGCCAAGCATCAAAACGGCCAGACCGGCCGTTAATCCGATTTTCGTGGCAGAAAGCATGATGGACCTCCATTCGTGGATTGTATAAATACAATGTTAGAATGCCACGGTCCCACATGCCTATACGAGGTAAAAACAAGCGTCCTGACTACATAATCAAGTTGAACAAAACGCCGGTTACGATGCCATAACCGCCGATCGTAAAGACGACCATTCTCGCCTTTTTCTCGTCGGATGCCGATAGATTGTACAGGTCGATTCCCGCAATAAGGATGAAGACAAGGTCAATCAGCAGGAATAGGAACATCAGCATGATACCGATCGCCGGAATCAGCAGCGTGATGACGGCCGATGCCGCAATGCCCCCGCCAGCAAGCCACTGAACGCCGCCAAGCGTGGTCAAAATCTGTTTTACGTCAAGCTTCATGCCCGACAACATATTGCCTATAAACCATATCGCTCCCAGCAACACCGCTTGTGAAAAAAGGCCAAGAATGAACAGTTTGAAGATGGAGCTCATCATCACATCGCTTAGCAAGCTGAAAATACCGCCCGACGAGCTGAGCCGTAGATGAATCATGAGCAAACAAAGCAAAAACCCGACCGCTACCGCGGCAATGCCTAAAATCCCGGTCAAAATATGGTTCTGGACGGACATTTCCAAACATTTCAACGGATTGAGCATCAGTGTTTTGATCCGTTGGAAATCGATCGGATTCGTACCGGGCTGGCGATACGGCTGTTGCGGCTGAGTCTGCGGCTCGGCAGGGCCGCCGTAATTCGGTTCTGACAAGAAAAACGCCTCCTATGTATTTTTTCCTATTGGGATATGGTACCATCATACCGTTTTTTCCGAAAAGCACAACAGCTTCTCGAGCAGAAATCGAGAAGCTGCCTTCTTGGGCATATGCCCATAGGATCGACTATAACGTTGCTTGGTCTATCGCGCCTGCACCTTCCTATAAATTTTCTTCTCATTGACAGCAGGAAGCGATCGCAGTATAGTGTAATTATTAGAACCTGGTACTAATACCTGATTATAAACTTTGAAGATAGGGTGTGATCGTATGGAAACTGCGGCACGGTCATCGGCAGCGAAATTAATCTCGCAAGCGAAAATTACGGCAATCGGCTCCTACGTTCCCGAGAAGGTATTGAGCAATCATGACTTGGAGCAGCTCGTCGAAACGAATGACGAATGGATCGTTCAGCGAACGGGAATGAAGGAACGACGCATCGCGGCTGACGACGAATATACGAGCGACCTGGCTTTTGCGGCCGTACGCAACATGGTCGAACGATATCAAGTTGCTGTAGAGGACGTCGACATGATCCTTGTCTGCACGACCACGCCAGATCAGCCGTTTCCGAGCGTAGCGGCCAAAGTGCAGGCGCATTTCGGCATGACGCATGCGGGTGCGATGGATTTGAGCGCGGCGTGCGCGGGTTTCGTATATGGGCTACAGTTAGCCAACGGGTTGATTACAGCCGGTGCACACCGCAAAGTTCTCGTGATCGGTGCGGAAACGTTATCGAAAGTAACCGACTATACCGACCGTTCAACCTGCATCTTGTTTGGCGACGGGGCAGGGGCTTTTCTCGTCGAGCGGGATGCCGGCCAGCCCGGCTTCTTGGCTTCTTACACGAAAGCCGAGGGTCAAGGGGGCATTCATGTGTACGCCTCCGGAATCTCCAAGCAGATTGACGGCAAGCCGCTCCTGGGCGACGGGCGAATCGTTCAAAACGGCCGTGAAGTTTACAAATGGGCGGTATCGACCATTCCCGACGGGATGAAGTCGTTGCTGCAAGACAGCGGCTATGAGTTGAACGATATTGACTGGTTCGTGCCGCATAGCGCGAATTTGCGCATTATTGATTCGATTTGCGAGCGAACCGGCTTTCCGCTTGAGAAGACATTGTACAGTCTCGTGCATTACGGCAATACGTCCGCAGCGACCATCCCTCTGGCCATCGATCTTGGCGTTCGCGAAGGCAAGGTGAAATCAGGAGATCTCATGCTGCTCTTCGGATTCGGAAGCGGGTTGGTGCAAGCCGGTCTGCTGCTGCGCTGGGCGGCATAACCATAAAAACAGCCCATTTTCGGCATTCCGCCAAAAATGGGCTGTTGCAATATTATGAACAAGTTCACAAGCTATGGCTGTGCCACATAAGCATTCAAATGACCATCCTCGAACCCTTTGGCAAAGCCGGCATTGTAACCGTTATTGTATGTGGCGCGATACGGCCGGTTGTATCGTTTTGCCGTTTCCGGGCGTGCCGCGGTCCTTCTTTTGCGCAATTTACCGAAGATTGGCATTGCTTTTCGCAATTGCCGCTTCGGGCTTATTCTTTGCCCGGTTGCGCTTCCTGGGGGCATAGGACGTTTTTTGACGGAAAGAGCTTGGGGTCGCCCCGATGCTTGAAGCAGGCGCGGAGCCTTCGTTTTTCGAAGTCGCAGACGATTCATGAAATCTTCCTCCTTCTGCGATTCACATTAAACCAGGGCTTGCTCGGCGTCCCTTTCTGCATATGACGTATTCGCATTCCCGTCAATTTGCGGGCGATGGCCAACTGATAATTGGTCATCACCCGAATGTTGTCGCGAAGCCTTACCGCCATCGGATCGGATTGCTCCGTTACGTCCGCAATCGACTCGATCATCCGGGCGATTGCCGTTTGGCTTCGGGCAACTGCGCTCAATATGTCCAGCTTGGCTTCATTTTCCCGATCGGTCATATTCATCCGCCTCTGTCACCCGCGTCTTCGCCGAGACCGCTCAACCCCGATTCTTCTCCGTCGTGTCCCAACACGACTTTTAAATACCGGGACATGCCGTTCTCAAGCTTGGTCAAGCCGTCAATCGTATCGAGAAGCTGATCGTGAATCGTCAGCGATTGGTCGATTTGCTCAGTATGGCTTTTGAATGAACGGTCGGATAAATGATTGACGAGCCAGTTGCGCGCTTTTTCCGTCTCAATCGCCTTGGCCTCCAAAATCATCGCGATATTGCGTTGAATTTTGGCTGCTGCGTCCAATATTTGCATATAAGCATGCTCTCTGCTCACCCTCGTTTCCCTCCCTAACCCCGGTTACTCTTCGTCTACTTCTCCCATCTCTTTTATCACATGTCCAACCGTATCCGCCATCGCTTCTTCCAGTTCTGCAATACAGTTTAAATAAGCAACGAGGCTTTTCGTAATATTGCCGGATTTTTCGATGACGCCTTCTATCCCATCGAACCCGAGCTTCGAATCCGGCAAAGCATGAATAATATTCGACATACGAACGGCAATTTGCCGGTTCGCTTCAAGAATTCGAGCCATCTCGAGATGGGATTTCGCCATATGCGTAATGATTTCCGTCACTTTGCGCTGCATCGATGCTTCCTCCCGGACAATAGCGTAATCTCGGTTGTTCTACAGCATATGCAAGCCGCCCGGCCGTGCAACGGGGCAATCGCCCAACTGGCCGCCGGCTTGCGGATCGTTACCATTTGGAATCCGGAAGAACGACCGGAGGAACAATGATGGGATTGCCCTCGGCGAGCGTATTTTTCACTTCGTCGCTTAGCATCAAGGTTTGATCCCACTTCAGCGGCCAAGCCGTCTTCGCTCTTGCCCCGACGAACCGGTGCAAGCGTCCGCCCGCGAATTGGTATACCGATCCATCCGACCCTCGATAAAGCCGTCCTTCGACCGCATAGTCCGGTCCGTTCGGCACATTGACCGTATTCCATATCGCGGTAACTTGTTCCGCGGACACGGGTTCGCCGATCGGCCATTGCTGCAGGTCGACAAGCGACATCCGGACGGCCGGAAGGCGCAGCTCGCCTCGAACCGGACAACGTACGCCACCTTCGATCCAATAGACGTTCGTACCCGGACCCCGGGCTACGAAACGGGTCGGGTAAAAATCTTTGGATTGCCGCCGCGTTTCGCCGGCCTTAGCCGCTTCGGCGCCGGTCAACCGCAAATGACCCTGTAGCACTTCGGGGGTTTGCCATTTATCCGCATAGAACCGCTTGTTCTTCGCGGTCCATCGGGCAAACCTTTTACCGAATGCGCGTATGCTGACACTGCCATAGTGGTGGATGAACGTATCCCGAGCTATCCGAAGCTCGTAGCCAAGCATTCTGACGCGTACGTTCAAATCGTCATCTTCATAATTTCCGTACTCGTACCCTTCATCCAAATACCCGACCCGTAGAAACACTTCTCTCGGCATGAGCATGCAGAAGCCTATCACGCGATCGGCAGTCTCCCACAAATTCGGATCGGAACGATTGAAGTTTTCCGCAAAGCGGTGCATCTTAGCAATCGACCGGTAATTGACCGCAATGCGCTGCTTGCCGCTGCTTCTGTTCGTCACGGGACCGACGATGCCGATCGCCGGATTGCTGTTCAGGCAGGCGAGCATATTGTCCAGCCAACGATGCGTTACGATAACGTCGTTGTTCAATAAAAGCAGCGTACTGCCTTTCGCCATCATCAGACCTTGATTGATCGCCCCGGCAAAACCTCTGTTCTTCTTGTTGATCCAGTATCGGATCGACCTGCCTTGCTTCTGCAAATACTCCCGCGTTCCGTCCGTCGAGCCGTTATCCACGACGATAATCTCATATGGCAGCGAGGTATGGGCCCGAATGCTATTGATGCATTGTATCAAGTATTTCTTCTTGTTAAACGTCGGAATGATGATACTGGTGACATTCAGTTGCTCGCCGAGTCGAACCGTTCCCTCCTGGAAGCCCGCCGCATACCCCTTGGCGTAACCGATCTGGTAGCCACGGTCTGCGCGAACGTTTCGTTTGGGGCGGACCAATCGCCGCCTTCTAAGGGGCAGCTCCCTTATGATAGCCATCTCATTCATCCTCCCCAGGCGTTGGAACGAATGTCCCTCCGCTTCGCCGTAGTTTTCATCGGTTGTGCCGCCGACGCGCCTTCCGTATCGTTATTTCGCTTGATTACGCTGGTCTTTAACCAAGCGACGATAATAGCCGTCTTATTGCTCATCCTCCTGCAGCATCCGCCCCGCTTCGCGAAGCGTCCGGAACGTACCCGCATCCGTCCACCAACCCGACAGCATACTATGGTGCAGACGGCCTTCCTGCGCATAAACATTATTTACGTCGGTGATCTCGAGTTCACCGCGCGCCGAAGGAGTGATTCGCCGTATGACGTCAAACACGCCGTAGTCGTACATGTAAATCCCGGTGACGCAGTAGTCCGATTGCGGATCAAGCGGCTTCTCTTCGATATGGCGGATGCTGGAATCGGCATGAAAAACGGGAACCCCGTATCGGCTCGGATCTTCTACCTGCTTAAGCAGTACGCGCGCTCCCCCGCCTTGACCGGCAAACTGCTTCACATACGGCTCGAGCGGGGCTTCGAACAAGTTGTCTCCAAGCAGGGCGACAAACGAGTCTCCCGGCTGTACGAAGCCTTCCGCAAGCGCTAGCGCTTGTGCGATTCCTCCGGCTTCCTCCTGAATCCGGTAAGTCATTTCGACGCCCCACGACTTGCCGCTCCCGAAAAAATCAATATATAAACCGGCCGAAAATTTGCCGGTAATGAGCAAAATATCGGTGATACCAGCCGATTTGAGCTTGTCGACGGCGTAATGAATCATCGGATACTTGCCGACAGGCAGCATATGCTTATTGATGTAGCTTGTCAGAGGGCGCAGTCGTGTCCCGTGCCCTCCTGCCAATAGGACTCCTTTCAAACGGATCGCTCCTTCCCGATATTCGGAATAACAATCATTATTTCTTGCGTAGAAAAATACGGATCGTAACCCGCGCATGTTTATTCATCGCGCGTTTTCGCTTGCCCTATCCCGTTTGCGTACAGTATCGCCCAAGTGTTGACGCGCTCCGCCTTGCATGCCGCGAGCGGTTCGGCAATAAGCGCCGTTGTATCGTTTCGCAGCCTTGATCATGACCGGAAATGTACGAAACCTACTCCTGCGAGGCCATGAACCCATGCCGTCCACTCGATTCAACGCTTGGCACGAAGGATTTAACCCAAGGCGGAATGCCGGAATCGCATCGCTTCTCCCCCCTTCGCAGGCGGCGGACAGCAGCCCGGGGTTTGCGTTTCGCCTGCCGGCTTTAGACGGAGTTCGTCTCGCCAACCGTTTCATGAGATCACCTCACGTTATCCCGTTTTCGGTTAAGTCCGTTGCTTTTTGCGTTCCGATCGACGTATTGAACAAGTAATCGATCGACTCCAGATGATCGCCGACAAGCTCGCGCGATCCGTCGGTCGAACCGTTCGCGACGACGATCAGCTCTGCTCCCGGATCGACGCGGCTCGCTTCATGCAAAACGCCGACGATCATCCTTCGTTCGTTCATAACGGGAATAACGATCGAAACTTTCATACTCGCACTGGCTTCGGGAAGTCCGGCAGGCAGACCGTTGCCGCCCTGAAGCGGTGATCTGAATTTCCGTTTCAGTTTCGGCACGCGCCCACCTCGCCTTTCTTTTTAAACACATTGTATGTATCCATGTCTTATACGCAACGGCACATGTCATCTATCGCGCGACGTACACCCGGAAACACGGCAAAAAGGCGCAGCTTGTGCAAGCTGCGCCCGATCGGATCGCCGGATGAACCGAAAGGCAAATAGGTGTTAACGGAAATCTTTACGTTATACGCTTTATGCTTTGCGCCCGATGGCGATCCAGTTGATGAACCCGGACGGATGCGGACTGAATTTTGCCCGAACGATATCGATGGTCGCCTCCGATGCCGTTTTTTCCCGAAGTACGGCGTAGCAGGATGCATGGTTCGTCATTGCCACGATAACATATTGATCGTCCGCGAACGGTTCGCCTAATGCAACGGCAATGCTCACCTTCTCCTCATGATCGGAGAAATGGAAAGGTACAATGCCGAACTGCTGAACGGTTGCGGGTTGGCCGCTGCTTGCCTGAATCGGCGTAAACGCCAGCTTCTGCTCCGTAACCGAAGCATCCGCCAAATGCTGTTCACGGACCGCGCCTTGCTGCAGGTGATCACTTTGGACGGCTCCGTGCTTCAAATGCCTCGACTCAACGGCATTCGCAGACAACTTCTCGCCGGTCACCGCTTCGTTCGCCAGCTTCTCCGCCGTTACGGCATGATCCTGCAGCAGCGTTTTGGAAATCGCATGCTCCTGGATGTGTTCGGTCCGAATCGCCTGCTTGCGCAACTGCTCGGAGCCGATCGTAACCCCGTTGAAATGCTCCAGCTGCAGGGCGCCTTTCTCCAGATGCACAGGACCGATCGAGCCCGGCATAATGTGGCTGCCGTTAATCGCTTTACCCCGAATATGGAAGCTATCGATCGCGCCGTTGGCGATGATGGATTCAGTAACGGACGAAGGCGCAAGTTTCTCGGTTGTTACCGATTCATCCGCGAGATGCATGTCGGTCACGGCGAAGTTGCGGATGTGCTCGCTTCCGACCGATTGCGCCCGGATGTGGGCCCCTCCGATCGATCCTTCGGCAATATGGCCGGATCCGATCGAACGTCGCGTTACATGCTCCGACAGGATCGATTCCGGGTGAATATGGCTGGCGGTAACCGAATGTTCCGCAAGATGCGCCGCAGCTACCGCGCCTTCGGTCAAATGCTCCCGATGAATGCTCGCGGCGGCCAGCTTGCCGCCCGTGACCGCTCTATCGGCGATGGCCGGCGTTGTTACCGACGACTCGCTAAAATGCCTGCCGGAGATCGCCTGGTCTTGCAGATGCTCTGCACCGATGCTTCGCTCGGCGATCTGCTCTTCGCCTACGCTGCCTCCGCCCAAATGCTGCATGCCGATGGCTTGTGGCGCGATATGGCTGCCGTCGACGGCATGGAATGCCAAATGCTCGCCTTGGACGGAGTGACCGCCCAATTTGTTTGCCGTAACGGCCCCGTCCTGCAGATGAAACTCGGAAATCGCGCCCGCTTGCATGTGCTCCGAACCGACGGCTTGCGGGGCGATATGCCTTGTATCGACTGCCGATGCGGCGAGATGATCGCCTTGAACCGATCCCCAGCCAAGCTTCTCGCTCGTAATGGAGCCTTCCGCCAAGTGCGCGGAGCCTATAGAGCCGATACGCAGTTTGTCTCCGTTTATGCTGTCCGGTGCAAGCTGCTCGCCGGTAAAGGTTCCGGGCTCAAGATGTCTGGCATTCAAGGAACCGGCGCGCACATGGCTGCCGTCAACGGCGCCGTGGCGAATATGAATGCTGTCGACAGACTGGACGCCCAATTTGTCGCTTGTCACAGACGACATTGCCAGCTTGTCGTTCGTCACGGTCCCTTCCGCCAGATGCTCTTCCGTTACCGATCCGATACGCAGATGCTCGCCGCCGATCGACTGCGCTTGAATATGAGCGTTCAGCACGGAGCCTTCCGCCAAGTGCCGCGAAGTGACGTTGCCTTCGGCCAAATGTCCGGAATGTATGGCGCCTTGTTGAATATGACGCGCCGATACGCTGTCGTTCTGCAAATGCCTGGCTTCAATCGCGTCGTCCGTCAGGCAATCGCCCGCAATGACTCCGGCGGCCAGCTTCTCCGCCGTCACCGCTCCGTTCTGCAGCTGTTCCGTCCCGATCGCCTGCTCGCGAATGTGCCCGCTTTCGATGCTGTTCCATTCGATCTGACTTCCGGCAAACGTACCCGGCTCAAAATGCAGCGAGCTTAGCGATCCCGGACGAATGTGGATGCCGTCGACGGCGCCTTGCGCAATATGCGTGCCGTTGACGGCGCCATCGGCCAGCCTGTCGGACGTTACGGCATGAACCGCCAGCTTCTCCGTTCCGATGGAGCCTTCCTGAATATGGTCGGCAGTGACGGAGTCTGCCCGGAGATGAGTGCCGCCAACCGACGATTCCGCCAGTTTCTCCGCGGTTACGGCGCCTTGTGCCAGCTTTCTCGTCGTGACCGCTTCTTCGCTCAAATGCAGGTCGTGGATCGAGAAGTTGCGAATATGCTCGCCGCCGACGGATTCCTGGCGCAGATGTGCAGACCATATGGCGCCTTCCGCGAGATGCACGTCGTGGACGGCTCCTTGGCGAAGATGTTCCGTTCCGACGGCATCCGGCTGAATGTGCTGCGATCCGATCGAGCCTTCCGCGAGATGCACGTCGTGGACGGCTCCTTGGCGGAGGTGTTCCGTTCCGACGGCATCCGGCTGAATATGCTGCGATCCGATCGAGCCTTCCGCGAGATGTACGTCGTGGACGGCTCCTTGGCGGAGGTGTTCCGTTCCGACGGCATCCGATTGAATATGCTGCGATCCGATCGCGCCTTCCGCGAGATGCACGTCGTGGACGGCTCCGTGGCGAAGATGTTCCGTTCCGACGGCATCCGGCTGAATATGCTGCGATCCGATCGAGCCTTCCGCGAGATGTACGTCGTGGACGGCTCCTTGGCGGAGGTGTTCCGTTCCGACGGCATCCGGCTGAATGTGCTGCGACCCGATCGCGCCTTCCGCGAGATGAACGTCGTGGACGGCTCCTTGGCGGAGGTGTTCCGTTCCGACGGCATCCGATTGAATGTGCTGCGATCCGATCGCGCCTTCCGCCAGCTTCTGCGCCGTAATCGCGCCTTCGTTCAGCAACTGCGATTCGATGCAGCCCGGTGCCAGCTTCTCGGCCGTGATGGCGCCGTCGGCGATCGCCGACGTGGTGACGGCCTGCTCGGCGAGATGCCAGCGCTCGATGGCGCCGATACGCAGCTTGTCGCTGCCGATGCTGTGTTGGGCGAGCTTCTCCGTGCCGATGCTGCCATCCGTTATGTGCTCCGACGTGATGGCGAAAGCCCGGATATGCTCGCCGCTGACCGTGCCTTTCGCGAGCTGCGCTTCACCGACGGCTCCGTCCGCCAGCTTCGCCGAAGTTACGGCGCCATCCTGGAGCAGCATCGTGACGATCGCTTGCTCTTGAATGTGCTTGCCGCTAACGGATGCTTCGCTCAAGTGCCCGGAAACAATCGCTTCGCTGGCGATATGCTCGCTGAATACCGAGCCGGAACCTAGCTTATCGCTTGTTACCGAACCGCCGGCCAAGTGCTCGCTGTTAACCGCGGCCGGCTGGAGCTTGCTGCCGCCGATGCTGCCGTCCGCCAAATGCCCGTTTCCGATCGAACCGCTTTCGATATGAACCCCGTTGATCACGCCGGGACGAATATGAATCGCGTCGATGGCGCTAGCCCGAATGTGGTTGCCGTCGATCGTTTCCGCCGCTATGGCGTCCGCAGTAACGGCTTCGGCAGCCAGCTTGCCGCCGGTCACCGCACCGTCGGCCAGGTGCTCGCTGTTTACCGCCGCTTCGCCGAGCTGTGCGCCCCCAACCGCACGTTCGGACAAATGCGCCGCCGTAACGACACCCTCCCCAAGCTGCTCCTTGCCAATCGCCTTCTCGGCCAGATGCCATGAATGGATCGCTTCGAATCGAATGTGCGAGCTATTGACGGCTTCGGCCGCGAGGTGCTCCGCGTTTACCGATTCCGGTGCGAGCTGCTCGCTTCCTACGCTGCCGGGCGCCAGCTTCTCGGCCGTCACAGAACGATCGGCCAGCGTTTCCGACGATACCGACGCCGCGCTTAGGTGCCGACCTTCCACGGCTTGATCCCGGAGATGCGCGCCTTCGACGCTCCCTTCCGCAAGCTTCTCAGCCGTTACGGAACGGTCGGCTAGCGTTTCCGACGATACCGATGCCGCGCTCAAGTGCCGGCCTTCCACGGCTTGATCCCGGAGATGCGCGCCTTCGACGCTACCTTCCGCAAGCTTCTCGGCCGTCACGGAACGGTCGGCGAGCGTCTCCGACGACACCGACGCCGCGCTCAGGTGCCGGCTTTCTACGGCTTGATCCCGGAGATGCGCGCCGTCGACACTTCCTTCCGCAAGATGATCCGCGCCGATCGCGGCGTTGCTCACATGCCCGGCACGAATGGCGCCGGAACGGATATGGCTTTCGTCAATCGACTCCGGTTCCAGATGACGCCCGGCAACGATGCCGTCCGTCAGATGCTTTGCCGACACGGAGCCGTCCGCCAGTTTGTCGCCGGTGATGGCCCCATCGCGCAGCATTTGCGTGCCAACGATATTCTGCTGCAGGTGCTCCGCGCCGATCGATTGCTCCTTGACATGAATGGATACGATGCTTCGTTCCCCGATATGATGCGACTTGATCGCTCCGTATTCGACATGAACGCCTTGTATCGCATCCGCCTTCAAATGCCGTCCTTCCAGCTGGCCGTCAGCCAGCTTGCTTGCCGTCACGCTGCCGTCTTCCAGCTTCTCCGACGTGACCGCTCCGTTCTGCAAAGCCGAGCTGCTTACGGCGTTCGCCGTCAATTGCTCCGGCCCGACGGACTGCTCCTGCAAATGCCGTCTTCCCACTGCGCCTTCGCCGATATGCGACGAACCGACCGACTCCGGCGCCAGATGGCCGGCTCCGATCGCATTCGTGCGGATGTGCACGCCGCCGACGGCATCAGCTGCAATTTTATCCGGCGTTACCGCAGACAAAGCCAGCTTCTCCTGCGTCACCGCACCGGCTTGAAGGACTCTGGCGCTGACTGAGCCTTCCTGCAAATGTTCGGCGGAGATGGCCCCCGGCTGCAGCTTGCTGCCGTCGATGCTGTCATCGGCGAGATGATCGGCCGTAAAAGTACCCGGCGCCAAATGGTGCGCGGTGACGGATCCTTTTTTGATATGGTAGCCTTGAATCGTCTCGAATTTGATATGCTTGCCGGCAACGACTTCCGGCGCCAGCTTGTCGCCGCTCACCGCTCCGGTCGCGAGCTTCTCTGTCGTTACCGCCAAGTCCTGCAGCGCCCCGCTCGACACCGAGTTCATCTGCATATGGCTGGCGGCGACGGTCCCCGGCTGGAGGTGTCGCGTACCTATGGCTTGCTCGGAGATGTGCGTGTCGGCGACGCTATGCGAAGATAATTTGTCAGCCGTTATGGCCCCCGAACGAATATGTGACGTATTGACGGCGTCCGGCTGCAAGCGGCTGCCGCTTACGCTGCGCTCGGCTAGTTTATCCTCGGTCACGATGTTCGGCTGAAGCATGGCGGAGGTGACGCTTTGCTCGCGAATTTGTTTTTCGCCGACAGCGTGTTCCGCAATATGCTCCATCTGCACCAAATCCGCCGTCAAGTGTCTGGATTCGATCGAGCCCGGCCGTATTTTCTCGCCGCTTACCGACAGCTCTGCCAGGTGTTCGCCGGAAACGGACTTCTCCTGCAGCTTGCCGCCGCTAACGCTCCGTTCCGCCAGTTGGTGCTCGGTGACAGACTGCGCATCGAGATGATAAGCCCGCACGGAGCTTTCCTGAAGATGTACGCCTTGCACCGATTCGGCCTTCAGATGGTGCCCGGCAATGGAGTCCGGCGCGATCTTCTCGGCGACGACGGCGCCGTTCGCGATTTTGTCGGTGACCACGCTGCCGGGCTGAAGCATTTCTTTCGACACCGCTTCATCCTGGATATGATCGGCCGTGACGGCTTTATCGACGAGATGGTAGGCATGAACCGTATTTTCACGCAGTACATGCTCCGTTACGGCACCGATGGCGAAATGCTTTGTTTCGATTGCATGATTGGCGATTTTATCCGAAGTGATCGTCTGGTCGGCGATTTTTACGGCGGTGACCGCAAAATCGGCCAGCTTGTCGGTCGATACGCTTTCTTCGGATAGTTTCAACGAGGTTACCGCATGATTCGCCAGATGGTACGATTGGATTGCCCCTGCTTGAATATGCCGGTCGTTGATCGCATAAGGCGAAATTTTATCGCTCGTCACACTGAAATCGCTGATCATCTGCTCCTTCACGGCATCGCTGGCAATATGCTCGAACGTAATGATTCTCGGCTTCAGATGCCGCGATTCAACCGCGCCGGTCGCAATCGCCTCTTCCGTCACGGCGCCTTCGGCGATATGCTCGCTCAGTACGGCTCCAAGCTGCAGCTTGTCGGCACCAACCGCTCCGTCCGACAGATGGTTCGACGTGACGGACCCGGCGGCCAGCTTCTCCGCCGTGACGCTGCCGTCCGACAAATGTTCTTCGGCGACGGACGATGGCACCAAGTGCCGGGACTCCACTGCACCTTCCGCAATTTGCGCCGACCCTACCGCGGAAGGAGCGATATGGCCGGTGCCGATGATACCGTCCGCCAAATGCTCCGCGGACACGGAGCCTTCTTGCAGATGCTGCGCGCCAATCGACCGTTCGACCAGATGCTCGGACGCTACCGTCTGCTCCTGAAGCTTGCTCCGGCTAATGCTTCCGTCGGCCAAATGCCGCTCCTCCACCGCTCCGCCTGCGAGGTGGCCGCCGTGTACGATCCCTTCACGCAGATGGCCGCTGTCGATCGCTCCTTGGCGGAGATGCTCGCCGGAAACGGCCTGCTCCGCCAGCTTCGCCCCGCTGACGGCTCCGTCCTGAAGCTTCAGCTCCGTAATCGAGCCGTTCTGGAGCATGTCGCTAACGATGGCCAAATCTTGAATATGTTCGGAGGTCAATACTTTGCCATGCAAATGCCGGGCATGAATCGAGCCTTCCTGCAGCGCATGTTCGTTTACGGCTCCTTTAGCCAGATGGCCGGCGTCGATCGTGCCTAGCGCGATTTTATCCGCCGTAACGACTCGGTCGGCCAGCTTGCCGGACGTCACCGCAAAGTCGGCCAGCTTGTCGGTCGCCACGCTTTCCGGCGACAGCTGCAGCGATGTAATGGCATGCTCGGCAACATGGGACGACTGGATTGCGCCTGCGCGAATATGACGCTCCTCCACCGCTTCAGCCGCGATCTTGCCGGCGGTCACGCTGCCGTCCATCAGCATCTCTTCTTCGACCGCGCCGGCCTTGATATGCTCAGGACCAATGATATCCGGCTTCAGGTGCCGGGCATCCACCGCCTGATCGCGGATCGATCTCTCCGTAACCGACTGTTCGGACAAATGCTCGCTCAGTACGGCGTTGTCATTGATTTTGGCTGCCGTAACACTATGATCGCCGAGCTTCTCGGCCGTCACCGAGCCATCCACCAGCTTGTCGGTTCCTACGCTGATCGGTGCAAGCTTCATGCCGTTGATCGAAGCCTCTGCAAAGTGCCGAGTCGTGACCGATCCGGGAGCAAGGTGCTGGCCGCCGATGGATTCCAGCGCAATTTTGTCCGACGTAATGCCGCCGTCCCGCACCAGCGCGGTCGTGATCGATTGCGCTTGAATATGCCGGGTCGCCACCGCCTTATCGGCCAAATGCTCGGCAAGGACGGCATGCTCTCCGATCTTCTCGCTCGTAATCGCCGACTTGGAAATATGCCGAACGAGTACCGCTTCATCGGCGATTTTTTGCGGGACGATGCTTTGATCGGCAATCTTGGAAGCGGTGACCGCATGATCGACCAGCTTGGCGGTCGTGACGGCTTGATCGCTCAGCTTAAGCGAGGTGACGGCGCGATCGGCCAAATGCTTCGTCACAATATCCTCGTCGCCGATATGATACTGCTTGATCGACTTCGGCTGGAGTTTTGTGGAACCGATGACGTTGTCGGCCAGCTTGTCGGCCGTGACGGAATGATCGGCCAAATGCTTCGTGCCGATGACTCCGGGCGCCAAATGCTCTTGCTTCACATGCTCTTTGGCGATGTGATGGCCTTCGATCGATCCCGGAGCCAGATGCTCGCTTGCAAAAGCCCCTTGCTGCAAATGCTTCGGTCCGATGCTCGATTCGGCAATTTTGTCCGACGTAACGGCTTGCTCGCGCAATTTTTCCGTAGTTACGGCCCCGTCATCCAGCTTGGAAGTATCGATGATGTAGTTGGCCAGATTTTCGGAATGAATCGCCCCGCTCTTGATTTTCTCCGACGTGATCGCCTGATCTTGAATGAGATTGGAAGTGATGATCAGATCGTTCAAATGCTTGGCCTGAATCGATTTTTCGGCGATTTTCATCGAGTCGATCGTTTTGTCGGCCAGCTTATCCGACGTGATACTATTATCTTTCAGTTTTTCTCCGGTGATGGACCGGTCGCGGATTTTGCTTCCCGATATTGCGTTTCGAGTCAGATGCTCGGACGTGATCGACTCGGGTGCGATTTTTGCCGAGGTGACCGCTCCGTCGGCCAGCTTGTTTCGATCGACCGCGTAATCCGTGATCGCCGCCGTCACCACGCTTTCCGGTTTCAGCTTGGAACCGTCGATTCCGTGCGGGGCGATCTTCTCGTTTGTTATGGCTCCATCCGCGATATCGTCGGTGTAAATAAACGGAATGTTCTTGTTCGGTTTTTTGCGTTCCAAAATAACGATCGAAGGCGAAACGTTCGGTTCCACGGCTGTCGTCTGCTGCTCCGTCTTCGAATCGGCGAAAAAACGCAATTCTTCCTCCAAGATATCCTCTTCCGCATGCTCGCGGCCTTGTTCCTGATTGGTTCCGGATTCATTCGTATCCCGAGCCGCTTCACGATTCCCGGAAATCTCCCCTTCCGATTGAACGATAGGTTCCTCAAAATCCGGTTCATCTTGCAGCGCACCCGCCCCGTCGCTTACCGCAAAAAATATTTCGGCTTCAGCCAGTTCATCGGCATCTGTGACAATAGCCGCATTGAATTCCTCTTGCCCCTGCTCCGGTGGAGTCGATTCATCCGAAAGACGAGCTTCGGGACGTGCTTCTGGATCTTTGTTCGGCTGCTCCCCGGATTGCGTTCCGGATACTCGACCGGTCTCGTTCATAGCAGTCTGCTCCGTACGATTCGGCGCAGCCTGACCGCTAGCCTGGCCTCCATCCTCGTTTTTGGAAGGTTTAGCCGCAGTGACCGGCGGTTCCTCCAAGACGACCGCTCTTATGTTTGCGCTCTTATCCGCTGGGGTATTCTCGTTCGTTTTTCCCGTTTTTTTCTGATCTTTTATTTCATCCAGCCAGCTGAGTTCCATCGCATTCGGATTATCCACGATAAATAGCGGCTTCCGTTGTTTTCCCGTTCGCGCCTTCTTCTTCATAACGTTCTCCTTCCCTGCAAAAAAGTAGTCATTTGTAACATATGCATTGACCTGGGCGGCGGCTACTGTCTAGGGAAGCGGCGCTTGACAAAAAAAAGCCCTTCGGGAAGATTAAACTCCACGAAAGGCCTAACGGATCAAGTGTTATTCGCTGTACAAAGGTTCGATGAGCTGCAGCAGCATGAGGAGCTTATCGTAGTCCAGCGGCTCTTCCGGTTCTTCGCCGGGTTCGCCCGGCATTTCATCCTCTCCGAATCTTAAGTTCGATACATCGAGTGCCGTCAATCTGACAACGTCATCAATGGAAAATTTGCCGTTATGGTTCAAGTCCAGCAGCTTCAAAGGAATGATCGGCTGCTCCGTTTCCTGGTTCGTCGTTTCGTCGCTGGCCCAAACGGCTTCTTCCAGAACGGTTACGGTTGTGCCTTCGCCCGAATCCGGCAGCGGTGTAGTTAACTTGAGAATGACTGTGCGCCGCTCTTCGTCGTTGTCGTCGTATGAAGCCGACTGTACTCCGACTTCCCCGTCCATGACGACGAAATGTTCCGGATTCAGCTCGATTCCGGTATCCAGCGGCTTCTCAAAGCGGATGCGGATCTTCGTTCCGGCCACGTTCGCAAAAGCCCACTCCGCGTTAAGATATCCCTCTGATTCGTCTTTCGCGAGTACCAGCACGTTGAACTCCAGCGTTTGAGCCGCTGGCCCTTTTTGGATCGTAGCCGTCAGCTTTACATCCACGTCCTCGTCTCCCACGGCAGGCCGGTTGACGGTACCGTCAATTCCCACCACGTCCGGATTGGACGACGTCCAAGAAATTGAAGTGCCGCTTTCGCCCGCGACTGGCAGCTTCAAATTTGAAGTTACCGTTTCCGAGGAATTATTGCCCAGCTTGATCGTCTCCCAAGTTAATTCCGAGGCGACCGCGGCCACATCAAAAATATGATCTATCGGATTCATCGATTCGTTTGCGGGTTTCCTGCCTAACCCGAGCTGGCCGTGGTCGTTTTTGCCGGCAACAAAAATGCGTCCGTCAGCGGTTAGCATATACATGCTTTCTCCACCGCTTACGATCTCGTTAACCCCCAAACCGGTTGTCGAGTTATCGGTCATTACGGCATCTAGATTGCCAAAATAAGTATGTCCCGTGAATCCGACCGCCGACCCGTCAAAGACCATGCTCAGCGTGCCTCCGGCGGCGATTTTGGTAGCATGCTCTACGGGGGTTTTGACCGTCGAACCGCCTACGATCGTCATCTTGTTCATTTTCAGCGGCATCGCGCTATAAGTTGCGCCTGTCACGGTAGTCGCCCCTAGCTGACCTGCATCGTTATTTCCCCAGCCCCATACGGATTGTTCGGAACCCGTCTCCGCCATGATCGTGACGACATGGTTGTCACCGGTAGAAATTGCTGTAATGAAACCGTTCAGGAGCGAATAGGGAACTTGGTTCGGAAAGAGTTTGTTCTCCGTCGTACCGTCGCCGAGCTGGCCCAAGTCATTTCTGCCCCACGTAAAAACAGAGCCGTCAGTCCGTAAACCAACGCTGAATTGGTTGCCCAAGCTGATCGACGTAAACCCGGACACGCCCGTCCCGCCGTTATTGATGACATCGACCGCATAAGCGGGCGACGGCGATTCTGCCGAATTGATCCCCAGCTGGCCGTATGCGTTGCCGCCCCACGCTTTGATCCAGCCGCCGTTCAGCAGCACGGCGGCGTGATCGTAACCGGCGGCAATCTGAACGACATCCGTGCCCAAAACTAATGGAGTACCCGCCGCATCGCCCTTGACCTGCACCGGATGATAGGTAGAATCCAACGTATCGTTACGATTCCCCAACTGATGTACGGAGTTGTCCCCCCATGCCCATACCGTTCCGTTCGTCATAAGCGCGACGGTAAAGTTCCCCCCGGCGGCGACCGATTTTGCTTCTAGACCGTCTACCGGGAATTCGACCTTCCGCGGCACCGTCTGGTCCTGCTCTCCCGTATAATAACCGAGCTGGCCTTTGTCGTTCGCTCCCCAAGTCCATACGGATTTGTCTTTGGCTCTGATCGCTGCGACGTGGTTTCCGCTCGCCGACATCATCGCAAACCGAACGTTCCCTCCGGACTGCCCGTATGCCCATACTGTATTTGAGCCGGATGTAAAAGAAATGGACCACGTAACCGCAACGGCTACTGCAAACAGCATTCGAAGAAGCGCCATGCTTCGTCTCGTTCTCACAACATTTGCCCCTTTCATGACACTCTGCGAAAATATCTCCTCATTCATCATGATGAGTATAAACGATGATTTGTCATGAAGTTGTCATCAGTTCACGATGACATTGTCACTTTTTTCGGACGGGCTTCCGTAAGCCGCTTCCTCGACACATCGCAACCAGCGTTCCGCCGTATGCCGCCACGTAAAATGGCTTTGCACCCGGCTGATGCTCTCCATCCCCATGCGCTGCCGCAACGCCGGATCGGAGAGCAGGGACAGCAGCCGGTTCGTCAGTTGCCGCCGCAGCCGCTTCCTATCGATGAGATAACCGGTCGCGCCGTTAACTACGATTTCCGGCATGCCCCCGGCACGGGAAGCGACGACCGGGACACCGCTCGCCATCGCTTCGACATTCACGAGACCGAACGCTTCGCGGGCGTACGAAGGGACAACCGCTATGTCGGCATACCGGAACCAATGGGGGATGCTGTCGTAGGGTACGTACGGCACAAACTTGACATGCCGGCGCATGGATGCTGCAAGACGATGCAGCATCCGCACATAACGCGTTTTCCTATGAGAGCCGTAAAATGCGCTGCCTACGATGACAAGCAAGGCGTCGGGATGCCGGGCGACAATGCGGGGCATGACGCGAAGCAGATGGTGGACGCCTTTCGTGCGAATCAGTCTGCCGACGTACAGGATGACCTTGCGGCCTGTCATGCGGGAGCCAAGCGATTCCGAGAAGGCTTGGCGCAGCGCTTCGCCTTCCGGCGTCCAGCGAGATACGAACTGCTCGGTATTGACCCCAAGGTGGTTGACGTACAACTTGCTTGCCGTTTCAGGAAACAAAGCCGTTACGTGATTGCGAAGATACTCGCTGTTGACGATAATCCGGTCCGCCGCCCGCAAACAATTTTGCAGTTTTCGCCGTCCGATAAGCGGCTTGGATATAAACGTCGTCGATTGCAGCGAAAGCCATATGCGGCTGCTCGGGTGTCTATTCCGCAAATATCGTACATAACGCGGCCGGTTCACCACCTCGATCACATCCGGCGCAATGTCGTGCAGCCTTCGGCTAATGCTGGACAAATAAGCGATTGTCGGCCTGGATGGGTAACGCTCGAAAACGGTGCCTTCGACGACTTCCGATGCCGCATACCCGGGGCTTGATTTGCCGAAAACAACCAGGTTGAGCCGATCCCGCATGAATGGAATCATCTGCTCGACCACTCGTTCCACGGAGCTGCTGTTCGCCGACGGAATCGGGAACGACCCCGGCGTTACGATGACTGCGGTTAATTTGCCCATATGCGCCCTCCTGTTCCCTCGTTCCGTTAGCATGTACAGCAACTGCCGGCCAGGTACCTTGCCGTTTGTATAGCAAATTAGACAAACATATACGTCACTCGTCCATACGGTAAACTTGCCGGCGACATAGCCTGTAGAAGACTTCAATGTTAGATCTTCGTACAGGAGCGAGTCCGAAGGAGTGATCGGCTATAATGAACGATATGAAGGCTGAACCTGCCTATATTGGAGTTATGGTGAATACCCCCGTCTTCCGAGGTATTCCGAGCGGGAAAACTTTTCATGAAGCGATCGAATTGTACGAGGAAGCTGCATCGCATTACGGCCTTAAGCCATGCTACTTCCGGCTGCAGGATATTCACCCGGAAAACGGGACCGTCCAGGCGTACGTCAAAGAACATTTCAGCTATATCAAACGCCGAATTCCGATTCCGCGGGTCATACACAATCGAGGTTTCCAGTCTCATCCGCGAACTAAAAAGTGGCTATCAAATCTTACGTCTCATGGCACAACGGTGTTCAATCCGCGGAACCGTTACGGGAAACTGTTCGTCCATCAGCTGCTCATGCGCAATCCGCTGCTCGTGCCGCATTTGCCGGAAACGGTGAAGGCCACGTCGTCCTCATTAAAGTTTATGATGCAGCGTTACGATTCGCTCATCCTAAAACCGAGCAGCGGCAGCGTTGGGCTCGGCATCCTGAAGCTCGACCGCAATTCTTACGGCTGGAGCGCCGCCCGATCCGTCGGCAGCACGCCGCCTCTTCCGCCTTTTCACGAAAAACGCATTCCGGCATGGCTGCGCCGCCGATTCGCCCAGCGGAATTATATCGTACAGCAGCGGATTCCTCTTGCGACATTCCAGGGACGTCCTTTCGACCTGCGCGTTTCGGTTCAACGCGACGGTACCGGCGAATGGCAAGTGACCGGCCTTGCCGGCAAGGCTGCAGCGCACAAAAAATTCGTCACGAACGTTGTCCGGGGCGGGACCGTTTATCCGCTCGATATGCTGCTCTCGAACTACCCCGAACTCGATCCGGATTTTGTGCGCCATCAGGTTGAGGCGCTGGCGCTTGCCGTCGTTTCCGAGCTCAGCCTCTATTTTCCCGAACTGGCCGATGTCGGCCTGGATATCGGGATTACAAGCGATGGGTTCCCGATGTTTATCGAGTGCAACGGGCGTGATTTGCGGTTAGTTTTCCGTGAGGGAGAAATGATGGACGTATGGAAATCCACGTTCCATAATCCGGTTGCTTACGCGAATTATTTGCTGCAGGGTCATGCAGACAGCTAGGTATCCGAAACAACGAAAAAAAACCGGCTGATTTCCGCAAATAACGGAAAACCACCGGTTTTGATTTTGCTCGCAAAACATGTTCAGCCGTACTTTTTTGAACGGAATCGTTCTTGCCGCACGCTATTTACGCATCCTGGTTACGCCGGCCATTGCTCCCGTCGGTACGCCATCTCCCAGAACATCAGCTCATAACGGCTGCTGATGACGAAATGTTCCTTCATTCGTTCGCGGTCGCCCTCGGAAACCTTCTCCGCAATTTCATCGAGACGGTTTATTTGCTCCTCGACCAATTCTTTGAACCAATCGGCATTGTACGCTGCGATCCATTCGCGGTAAATCTGCTGGTCCGGTACCCTGCCCTGAAACCTTCTGCCGATCTCATAATAGAGCCAATAACAAGGGAGAATGGCGGCGACCACATCGCCGATATGCCCGTTATGCGCGGCGCGATGCAAATGTGAAGTATATGCGTAAGCCGTAGGCGCCGGCTTGAAGCTCGCTTTTTCTTCTTCGGTAATATTCAGCAGCTTCATGAACTTCTCGTGCAAGCCAAGCTCGGCCTGGTATGTTCCTTGGACGTGAATCGCAAATCGGCTCGACGTATACAAGTCTTCCGCCTTTGCCGCCCCGATCGCTTGAATGCGTGCAAATTGCGATAAATAATATGCGTCCTGCATAACGTAAAACCGGAAGCATTCCAGCGGCAGCGTTCCGTCCGCAATGCCGGTCACGAACGGGTGGGCAAAGCTGGCTTCCCATGCCGCGTCCGCTTCCCGGCGGACAAGCTCGGAAAATTTCATCGAATTCACTCCTGTCGCATTAATCCGTAGATTTCTTGCTTCAATTGCAATAATTGCATATCAAGCATCGTTTCCTCTCCGCGCGGACGCGGCATGTTGACCTTAATTTCCCGCAATATGCGCGTCGGCTTCTGCGAGAGGATATAGATGCGATCCGACAAAAACAACGCTTCCTCGATGCTGTGCGTGATGAACAGCACGGAACGCCTGTTGCCCTCCCACAGCTTGAGCAGCCAGCGCTGCATGTCCATCCGTGTCAGCGCGTCAAGCGCGCCGAACGGCTCGTCGAGGCACATGACCTGCTGCGGGCTGAGCAAAGCCCGAAGGAAGGAAACGCGCTGCTGCATCCCGCCGGACAAGACGTGAGGATACTCGCGGGCATATTCCGCCAGCCCGATGTTGCCGAGCCATTCCTGCGCCTTCTTCCGGGCCTCCTGCTTGCTCACGCCGGCAACGATCATCGCCATCATGACGTTGTCCTCCACCGTGTACCACGGGAACAGCGAATGCTGCTGCGGCATATAGCTGATATGGCCTTTTTGGCCCGTCACGTCTTGGCCGTCGATCAGAACTCGCCCGGCGGACGGCGGAACGACGCCGCCGATCAGATGCAGCAGCGTGCTTTTGCCGCTTCCAGACGGTCCGATCAGCGACACAAATTCCCCTTCGTCGACATGCAGCGATATTTCGTCCAATACGGCGACCTCTCGTCCGCCCCCGTTGCGGAACGACTTGGCGATACCGTCCAATCGAAGCTTCTCCATTACGACAAATCGCTCCTTTGCATCGTTTTCCAGCGAATCACGCGCGATTCGATCCAAACGATCAGCCCGAATACGGTCAAGCTGAGGGCCACGATGACAAATACGGCGACGAATACCCGGTCGGCCCGAAAAGAAGTTTGCGACAGCTTCATATATAAGCCGATGCCTTTGCTTGCACCGAGCCATTCCGCGATAACGGCCCCCATGATGCTATAAGTCGCCGATATTTTCAACCCGGAGAAAATGTGCGGCATCGCTCCCGGCAACTCCAGCTTCATGAAGATATGCCTACGCGAGGCGCCGATCATCCGCATATAACCCAGCATGGTTCGATCCGCCTGCATAAGGCCGCTAAGCGTCGATACGGTAATCGGGAAAAATAGCATCAGCACGATGAGCACGATTTTCGGCAGGACGCCGAAGCCTAACCATACGACAAGCAGCGGTCCGAGCGTTAGGATCGGAATATTTTGCGAGATGATGAGCAGCGGATAAATCGCTTCCCGAAAGCCTTGAAACAAATGCAGCAAAACAGCCGCGGCAAACCCTACTGCGATGCTAAGCGCAAAGCCGGTCAGCGCAATGCCGAGCGATGCCTTCGTATGCTCCATGACGCGCGGGAAGCTCGCGATGCCTTCTTTCACAATATCGACCGGTCCCGGTAAAAACCACTTGTCGATGTTCCCCAGTTGAACGGCTGCCTGCCAAACTGTCAGTATGAGCAGGACAACCGCTACGGGTGCACCTATTTGATACAGTTTCCTTGCGGACATTAGCGATATTTCTCCGTCAGCTTGTCCATGGACGCGCCTTCCGGACGATAATAAATTTTCACCTGCGAAATGATGCTCGGGCAACCCATTTCCGTCATCGCTTCGTTCATTTGCTTTACGATGCCCAGCAGCTGGCCGAGCTCGCCTTCCATCGTCGTTTCGAGCGGGCTGACATGATAAGGAACGCCGGAGCGGTCGATGATCTCGATCGCTCGGTCTACGTAAGGGATAACGTCTTCGCCGTTCGGCGTTTTCGGAATAATCTGAATGCTAAGCAATGCGTTTGTCATGGATTATCACCTTTGTATACAAATTTGATAGAGATCCTTGCGGCATTCGGTTATTGCGGCAAAAATTCGTTCGTAAACGCCTTCTCCGCTTCCAGCGGCTTCTCCAGCAGCTTATGGTCAAGCATCCACTGCGCGTAATTTTGCCATCTTTCCACTTTTTGCTCGCCCCAGCGCGGCGCATCGTCCTTATATTTGGCGCTTAGCCATTGCTGGCTCGCGGCCACCAAATCTTTGTCCAAATCCGGCACTGCCGCGAGCAGCACGTCCGCCGCTTCTTTAGGCTGGTCGATCGCAAACTGATAACCTTTGGCCGTTGCAGCCATAAATGCTTTGACGAGATCTTTCTTCCCGGCGATCATCTTCTCGCTTGTAATGATCAGCGGGGTGTAGTAATCGAGCTTATCGGAATATTGGGTCAGGTAAATCATATCGATCGGTTCTTTGCGCAGCTCCGCCTGAATCCCCGTCCAGCCGTAAAAAATCCATTCGAAATCGATGTCTTTTTTCGTTGCAGCAAAAAAGTCAGCCGCTCCGGCGTTGACGAAGTTCACCTTCGAGGCGTCAGCGTTTTCGGTTTCCATGAGCGATTTGATCATTGCTTCTTCCACCGGCGATCCGAAGCTGCCGTAGGTTTTGCCTTCGAAGTCCTTCGGAGACTTGATGTTCTTACCGGTCGGCGCCGCAAAACCCGACGTATTGTGCTGGATAATCGCCGCGATCGAAACGACCGGAACGCCCTGGATGCGCGCTTGCGTAACGCCCTCCTGGAAGCTGATGCCGAAATCGGCATTGTTCGCGGCGACCATTTGATCCGCCGTTACGCCTTCGCCCGGCTGAATGATTTCAACGTCGAGTCCTTGCTCCTTGTAATAACCTTTGTCGCGCGCGACATACAACCCGGTATGGTTCGTATTCGGCGTCCAGTCGAGGACAACCTTGACATGCGTAAGCGGTTTGTCACCGCCGTTATCCGTTGATTGGTCCGCTGCTTTATCTGCGGAATCGCCGTTTTGGCCGCAACCGGCGGCTGCGATGGCAAACAATACAATCGCCAGCATCGTGTATAATCTTTTTCTGAACATTTTAGTAACTCTCCTTTTCTTGTAAACGAGGTAAAAATAAAAAGACCGTCCGGATATGCGCAGACGGTCAGAATTGGGCCCTTGTAACTGATTCTCTCCGCTGGCATTATCCAGTTCAGATTAACGGTCAGCGGAAAAACGTCCGCAATCTCAGCCTGACTTCATCAAGCCCCCGTATCACATCAACAACTATGCAATTGATTATACGATACACCATGGCTTTGTAATAATCAATATCCGATCCGCATGATGGGAATGATTTTTCGAGATGGATTGCGGATAGGGATATTTTGCCGTAACGTACGGCGGGAGGAATATAATCGGCCGTTCCGTGCTTATTGCGCCGCGCTGCTCGTGCTTTTTGCATGCAGTCGTTATTGATTTGTCTTCTATTCTATGTCAAGATTAACGGAGGCATGGCCTATGACTATGAGGTGTTAAGAAGAAAGGGAACAGGTGACGGAATGATGAAGGCGTTGATGCGGCTCATGACCGAGTTGTCGTCGCGAAAAACGATTTCCCGGATAACCGGCAAACTAGCCAAATCGAGAATAAGCCGGGGCTTGATCCCGAAATTTGCGAAAATATACGGCATTCCGATCGCCGATGCGGAAAAAGCGCTTCATGAATACGAATCGCTGAACGATTTTTTTACGCGCCGCCTCAAACCGGGACTTCGTCCCGTCGATGAAGCGCCGTCCACGCTTGTCAGTCCGGTCGATGCGCTCATTACCGGAATCGGAGAAATTCGCTCCGGGCAAATCCTGAACGTCAAAGGGCAGGATTATACGCTCGAAGAGCTGCTGCGCCATTCGCCGAGAGCGGAAAGTTACAAGCACGGATTTTATATGGTACTGTATTTAAGCCCGACCGATTACCACCGCATCCATTCGCCGGTGGCCGGTAAAGTCGTGGAACGCGAACATATCGAAGGCAAAGTATATCCCGTCAACGATTTCGGCCTCCGCCACATGCGCCGCGTATTGAGCCGCAACGAACGGCTGATTACATATATTCGCCATGAGCATGGAGAGGTGGCCGTCGTGAAAGTCGGGGCGATGAACGTCGCCAGCATCCGTTATACGGAGCCCTTAACCGACGAATTGACACGCGGACAAGATTTGGCTTATTTCGAGTTCGGCTCTACCGTCGTCCTACTGACGGAAAACGGAACGTTTACGCCTAGAACCGATCTTAAGCTCGGCAGTAAGGTGAAAATGGGCGAAGCGCTTGGACAGCTGCAGAGCAAAGCGTAATCCAACAACCTGGGAGAGGAGTGGATTGCTTATGCAGCTCGGAGCGGCAGGACTAGGCCGGCAATCGCAGCTCGGCGGCACCGTATTTCCGATTTTGCTGATGATCAGTATCGTCCACTTGTTCAACGACACGATCCAGGCGGTCGTACCCGCCATTTTTCCGATATTAAAAGATACGATGCATTTATCGTATTCCCAACTCGGCATCATCGCATTTATGCTGAACGCGACCGCTTCGCTGATGCAGCCTGCCGTTGGGGTTTATACCGACAAAAAACCATCCCCGCTGCTGCTTCCGCTGGGGATGGCTTCTACTTTATGCGGCGTGCTGACGCTTGCTTTTGCGCCGAATTTCGGGATAACGCTCCTCAGCGTCATCCTGATCGGGATCGGCTCCGCCGTTTTTCACCCCGAAGGCTCGCGGGTGGCGCATATGGCGGCCGGCGGCCGCAAAGGACTCGCGCAATCGATTTTCCAGGTCGGCGGCAATGCCGGGCAATCGCTCGCGCCGGTGATGACGGCGCTCATCTTCGTGCCGCTCGGACAAATCGGCTCGGCCTGGTTCACGCTAGTTGCCGGGGCGGCGGTCGTCGTGCTGCTGTTCGTCGCGACTTGGTACCGCGACCGGCTGCGCGTATCGCCGCGTTCGGCGCGCGCTTCCGCGGCCGTCGTATTTACGCCGGAGCATAAGCGGAAAATCCGCAACGCGATGCTGCTGCTCATCGTCTTCGTGTTCGCGAGATCGTGGTATTATGCCGGGATCGCTTCGTTTTACCCGTTTTATTTGAACGAAAGCTACGGCGTTTCGATCAAGGACGCGCAAACGTACATTTTTGCCTTTTTGCTGGCGGGCGCTTTCGGAACGTTCTTCGGCGGTCCGCTGTCGGATAAATTCGGCAAACGGAATGTGATGCTGTTCTCGATGCTTGGCGCGGCTCCGTTATCGCTGCTGCTGCCTTACGTCAGCTTGCCGTTTGCGTTTGCGATTTGCCTCGTGAGCGGCTTCATCCTGCTGTCGAGCTTCTCCGTTATGGTCGTCTATGCGCAAGAACTCGTCCCAGGCAAGGTGGGCACCGTATCCGGACTCATTACCGGGCTCGCATTCGGCATCGGCGGTATTGGTTCCGCCGCTCTCGGCTTGTTCGCCGACCACATCGGCTTGCATTTCGTCATGCTGTTTTGCTCCTTGCTGCCTTTGGTCGGCTTGGTCGCGTTCTTCCTGCCCAGCGATAAAAAGATGCGCCAGTGGAACGAAGCCGCCATGGCGCAAGGCGCGGCGAAGGAGTAGAGGCGGACTGCGGGCCGGACACACTTTGTGGGCTTTGGGCTTTGGGCTGCGGGCTGTGGGCTGTGGGCTATGGGCTGCGGGAGTAGATAGTGCTCGTAACAAAATCTTGAGTCGTTTCACGCTCAGGAATCGCTATAGCTAGCATTTTGATGTCGATTTCGGCCGCAGTTCGGAAACTGACTCACACGATGAGCTTAACCTGGGGACAATACCTCGGGTTAGGCTTTTTATGTATAAAATAACTGGATTTTATGTGGTAAAATGAACAAATTATCCTGTTAATATTATATTAACTGGATTTCATGTAGTTAATTCATGTCTTTTCCAGCATAACGGGGCAATCTGCGAAAATTAACTGCATGTTTTCCATCTAATCTATACTTGAAGGTATGAAATAGCAAAATTAACTACATAGAATCCATCTATTTATGTCATTCCCCCATCACTATCAATCATTTCCCAATATGAATATAGTTGCCTTTTTCAACTTCACCCTCACCTCATTCATCCTCATTCATCCTCATTCATCCTCATTTATACTCACTTATCATCCTCACTTATCCTTACTTATCCTTACTTATCCTCACTCATCCTCACTTATCCTCACTTATCCTCACTTTTCCTCATCCATCCTCATTAATACTCACTATCCTCAATTATACTTGCTTATCCTCACTCATACTCACTCATACTCACTTTTAATCGTCTTTACTCACTTATACTCACTCATACTCACTTTTAATCGCCTTTACTCGCTTTTACTCGCTTTTACTCACTCTTACTCACATATACTCACTTATACTCACTTTTACTCGCCTATCCTCACCTATCCTAGCTTATCGTCCCAATAAAATACTAATCCCTCCTTACCAACCACTATCCTCCTTCACCCTTCCTTACCATAGACTACTCCTCCGCTATGCTCAGTTGCTCCAAAAAAATATTCCGAAAACCCTAGCTCTCGGCAAAGGAAACACATCCTTGATCGCGAAATATTAGTGCAGCATCCATGAGCCACATACGCGATTCAAAAGCCTTAAGGCAAAAGGAGCGATATCGATATGGGCAAGCAAGTGAAGCTGTTGATCGGAACGAACAAAGGATTGTTCATTTATTCTTCAGATGCGGAACGTAAACATTGGAGGCTGCAAGGTCCGTACATCTCAGGCTGGGAAGTATACAGCGTCTTGGGCGACAGCCGCCACGGGAATCGGATATTCGCCGGCACTTCGCACGCCGCTTACGGGCCGACGATCCGGGTCAGCGAAGATATGGGCGAAAGCTGGGCGCAATTGGAGTACGGGCCCCGCTACGCCAAGGAAAGCGGCTTTGCGCTGCAGCGCTTCTGGCAAATCGTGCCCGGGGCTCCTTCCGAGCCCGACACGTATTATGCCGGAGCCGAAGAAGCAGGCTTGTTCGTCAGCCGCGACCGAGGACTGACCTGGACCGAGCTGGACGGCTTGACGAAGCATCCGACGCGGCCCGGTTGGGGAGGCGGCGCGGGCGGCATGGGACTGCATACGATATTGGTCGATCCGGACAATCCGAAGCGAATATGGGTTGCGATGTCGGCAATCGGCGTATTCCGGTCCGACGACGGCGGGGAGACATGGAAAATTTGCAACGAAGGGCTCTCCCGGGTGCCGATCGGCGAGCCTTATCCGGAAATCGGTTATTGCGCGCACAAGGTTGCAATTGACCCGACCGATTCGAACATCCTGTACTTGCAGGATCATGAAGGCGTATTTATGACGACGGACGGCGGAGACCGTTGGTTCCCTATCGAAGAAGGCTTGCCTTGCATCTTCGGCTTCCCGATCAGCGTCGCCCATAACCGCGACGTGTTCATCATCCCGCTCGAAAGCAGCGAGCAGCGGACGATGCGCGGCGGAAAGCTGCTCGTATACCGCAAGACGGCGAATAGCAGCGGCTGGGAGCCGATCGGCGACGTGCTGCCCGAAGAGGAGCGCCATGTCAGCGTCCTGCGCGACGCATTGTGCGTGGATAATTTGGATAACTACGGCGTCTATTTCGGAACGACATCCGGCGAAGTGTTCTGCTCGCTTGACCGCGGCGCGACATGGGAACGTCTTCCCGGGCAATTCCAGCGTATTCTGTGCGTCAAGCCATGGATCATCGACGAGGAAGAAACGGCTTCGCTTCCGTCGGATCAAGCATCGGCATAGGAGGTTGAAGCATGATCATCGAAGTGACCGTTCCTTCCCTCATCGCCGACTGCACGAGAGGCCAAACCCGCTTTACGCTGGATGCCGTTACCTTACAGGACGCCATCGATCGCTTACTCGCGACGTACCCGCTGCTTCGCACCCATTTGTTTACGGAGCAAGGCGAGCTGCGGCAGCATGTTCTTTTATTTTACAATGACGACAGCATTGGGTGGATGGATACGCTCGACGTCCCTCTTCGCGAGGGAGACCGGCTTAACGTATTTCAAGCCGTGTCCGGCGGTTAGCGGAACATCACTTTGCAGCAACAGCAGCAACAGCAGCAGCTGCGGGTATTCTCCTTGACGACGATCCGCTGTTTCGCTGAATTGCATTATGTTAGCGCCGCCAGACGATGAATATTCGTTTTCCGCTTCGTCGGCAACGAACCGGGCGCGGAAATAACAAAACGCCGCGGCAGCCGCGGCGTTTCTCGAGGCCGAATCGGTCAATCCGATTCGGCCTGAAGTATTTGTTGTAAAGGCCCTGACGGAAATCGGCAAAACAGGCGCGATGCTGCCAAGCGAACTGCTTGTCAACGATGACGCCTAGTTACCTGATTTCCGATGGGCTTTTGCCTGTGTATTGCTTGAATTGCCTGCTGAAGAAGAAAATATCGCGGTAACCGAGCGCGTCCGCCACCTCGGTCACGTTCATCCCCGCATGGTGGAGCAAATGCTCGGCGCGTTCGATCCGCGTACGAATAATATACGTCTGGACCGACATGCCGATCATTTCCTTGAACTTGATCGAGAAATACCTCGGCGACAAATTCGCCCGCGCCGCCAAATCCTCGACCCGGTGGGCAATGCCCGGATGCTGCCGAATGTAGTTGGCCACCTCGTGGATGACCTCCGTCAGCTGATTGCTCGCTTTTTTCTCTATCGGGTCCTGCCGATCCTCGCGCATCAGATGAATCATCATCTGCTTCAAAATAAGCCGGGCTTCTTCCTCCGCCGCAAACGTCTGAACGAGGAACAACCGTACGTACCGCGACAGCAAATGCTCGAAATCGACCGTTTCTTTCATGATCCGGTACGATTCGGGGATCTCCTCAGGCCGCTCCTGAATATCAAAATGGATGTAAGTCAGCACAAGCGGCTTCTGCGAATTGTGCACGGCGCTCGTGAAATCGCCCGGGCGGAACAAGAAGCAGCTGCCTTTGCCGACCGCGTAAGACTTCTCGTTCAGCACAACCTCTCCTTCGCCGCTCCATACGTAGAACAAGTCGAAATTCGGCATCGGCTTCTCGCGTTTCATCCATTTCCACGACGGTTCGCAGACGATTTTCGCAAAGGCCGGCAGCAAAATAAAAGATGACGGCGAAATGTGCAGCAAGACGATGACCCCCTTCGTGTTTAATCGAATAACGCATCCAGCGACGGTTGATCTTGTCCGCGTTGGTTTTGTTGATGAATGCCGGTCCATTCCCGCTCGGGAATGCGTAAAAATGCGCTGACGACCTTTTCGCTGAGCTGCGAGCCTGAGGCTTTGACGATTTCCGCTTTCGCCTCCTCGTAGCTTTTACCGCTGCGGTAGGGCCGATCGGACGTTATGGCATCGTACGTATCGCATAAAGCGAATATCGCCGCGCCGATCGGAATTTGCTCGCCCTGCAGGCGATGCGGGTAACCGGTGCCGTCCCAGCGCTCATGGTGGTACCTGACAACATCCAGCGCCGGCTGCAAAAATTCAATATGGCGGAGCATGCCGTAGCCGATCTGGACATGGCTTCGCATCGTTTCCCATTCTTCCTCGGTCAGCTTGCCCGGCTTCCGCAATATCGCGTCGGGAACGCCGATTTTGCCGACGTCGTGCAGCAGCGCGCCGCGCGCGAGCGCCGTCAGCTCCGTCTGCGTTAAGCCCATTTCCTTGCCAAGCCGAACCGCGTATGCGGTCACCCGGTACGAGTGCCCTTGCGTTTCGCTGTCCCGCGAATCAAGCGCCCCGGATAACGCCTGCAGCGATTCGTCGTACGTCCGCTCCGTCAGCCGGATTAATTTTTGCAGCTCCGCATTCTGCTCGTCAATCGTCCGGTTGCTGCGGATCATCACGTGGCGCAAGGAGAAAAACAACAATCCCATCGCGGCGATAATCGCAGCGAGCAAGGTGATCAGGATGACGTTCAACCTGGCATCCTCGTTCCTGATGTCGCGCAAGGTCTCCACGACGCCAATCACTCGCCCTTCATGGCGGATCGGCACCCAAACCTGGAGCCTATGGTCGCCCATTCTCTTATGTATAACATTTCCACCGATCGCATTTTTAAAATCTTCGCGGGAAGCCTGCGCAATATTCGTTGCGATTTCGTCTTTCATGTAGCTGAATTTGATTAATCCGTTAACCCCGTAAAATCTCGCCTGCTCGATCGTGTACAAATCAAAATGCATCGACACCGTCATCTTCAACTGCTGAAACCGTTCTTCGTCCATCGGCTGGGTCGGATTTGCCGAGGGCTCTACCGCATCCTCGCCGGCCATGTCATGACCTGCGTGTTCTTCATGACCTTCATGCTCATCATAAGCGGGCGACTCGGCGTCGGCGGTTTCTTCCCCCGGGGCAAGCAGCTTGATGAAAGCGGGGATTTTGGCAAAATGCTTCTCCACGGCCCCCTGCGTCAACTGGACCGTATCGCGAATCGTATAATACTGCATCAATCCGTAGCACAACCCATAAAGGGCTGCGCCAACAATGATAATACATCCTGCCAAGATCAGCGTAAACCTTTTGTACGGACTGACGTACGGTTTCGGCGAAGCGCTTGCCCTCAGTTGAGTTTTCATCGGTTCTCCCTTTCTTCTCGGCATCGGTCGTTATTCTATTACCGCTATAGTTTCACAATCGCTCCCAGCACTCCGCAATCCGCTCAACTCCTTGCTCGAGCTCCGGCTCCCGAAGATGCGCGAAACCGAAGCAAGCGGCCGTACGCGCGGCTTCAGCGTAATATACCGAACCGTCTATCCACTTTACGCCGGATCGCCGGCATTCCGCCACAAGCCGCTCATATTGCCAAGGCGCGTGCTTCCACTCCGCGAATATATGAAGTCCTGCGTCTGATGGTATAAAATTAAACAGCGATCCGAGCTTTTCCTGCAATAACCGATAAAAAATCGTATATTTTTTCGCATAGATCCGCTTCATTCGACGAATGTGCCGCTCATACTGGCCGCTGTTCATAAAAGCGGCGAGCGCCCGCTGCTCGATGAGCGACGACGGATGCGGCTCATAGAGCTGCTTCGCCAGCCGGACCGGCTCCACGAGCGACGGCGGCAGGACCGCAAAGCCGATCCTGAGGTCGGCGCGCATCGTCTTCGAGAACGTGCCGACGTAAACGACACGGCCCGTCTCGTCCAATGCCTTAAGCGGTTCGATCGGTCTGCCGCCGTAGCGGTATTCGCTGTCGTAGTCGTCCTCGATTATAAAAGCGCCCCGTTCCATCGCCCATCGAAGCAATCGCTGCCGCCTCTCCAGGCTTAGTACGGCGCCGGTCGGAAACTGGCGGCTCGGCGTCACGAACAGAATCCGCGCATCCCACGGTTCCGGCACAATCCCGTGTCCGTCCACCGCGGCCGTAAGCGGAACTCCGCCCGCCGCCTTGATCGCCTTGCGCATGCCGGGGTAACCCGGCTCCTCGACGACCGCGCGGTCCCCGGCATCGATCAGCAGCTGCGCAAGCAGCGCGAGCGCCTGCATGGAGCCGTTGAACACGACGACTTGCTCCGCCGTCGCTTGGATCCCCCGGCTGCGCCGCAAATGATGGGCGATCGCTTCGCGCAGCGGCAAATACCCTTCGGTCGCGAATATGCTCGTGCGCTGGCCGCCCACAAGCTGGCGCACCTCCGCATATAAGCAGCGGCTCCATTCCGCGGTCGGGAAATGCTCCAGGTCGGTGAAGCCGTCGGCAAAATCGATTAGCGGCGATCCGTTCGACCCGTGCCCCCCGTTCACCGCGTTCGCCGCGGTACGCAGCGGAAACTCCGTCAATCGCCGTCCCCAAGCCGACAACTCAGGCTTCGCCTCCGCCTTGTTCTCGCCCTCCTCCTGCAAATCGTCGCGGAGGAACGAAACGAACGTCCCCCGCCCCACTTCGGCCGTCACGAATCCTTCTGCGAACAACATCTCGTATACTTGACTGACGCATCCTCTGGACACTCGGTACAGCGCCGCCAATTCCCTGCTGGAGGGCAGCTTCGTTCCGTGAGCCAGCGTCCCTCCGGCAATCGCATCGCGAAACGCGTGATATAATGCCAAATATTGATGCCGATGCTCCTGCAAATATTGGTGATAAGGCAGCAAAAAATCGATGGAATCCACCGCCTAACGTTAATGGTCTAATTAAATTATCGTAAATTGGATCTTTTTCATTGTCAATGAATCCTCTATGCTAAGTCCAATCCCACGAATTTTCGTTGCTTAAGGAGTGTTGCTACATGCGCAGAAAAGAATTCGCCGTTCAAGATTTGCAGGAGATCGAGTCGTTTTTGGCGGAGATGAGCTTTGGCTTCCTCGGTACCGTAGGCGCGGACGACCGTCCACATGTCAAGCCGTTGAACTTTGTTTACTTGCGGGACAGCATTTACTTTCACGGCAGCAAGGTCGGGCAAAAGATGGACGATGTGAAGCTCGGCACGAAGGTTACGTTTTGCGTGGCCCAAGAATACGCCCTGATCCCATCCTATTTCACCGACCCGACCTTTGCTTGTCCGGCAACCGCTTTCTTCAAATCGGTGCTCATCACCGGAACGGCTTCCATCGTCGACGATCTGCAGGAAAAAGCCGAGGCGCTGACCGCTTTTTTGGCCAAACTTCAGCCGGAAGGCGGTTACGATCCGATTGACCCGAACAATCCGGAATATGTTTCCCGCATTCGCGGCGTGGCGATCGTCCGCATCGATATCGAGGAGATGAGCGGCAAATTCAAGTTCGGCCAAAACCTCAAAAGCGACCCATTCGACAACATCGTCGCCGGTTTGACGGAGCGCGGCAAACCGCTGGATGCCGAAACTGCGGCGCTGATGAAAAAATATTGCCCCGCCCACCGCGAATAATCGAAGGCGAAGGATGACTGGAAACTTCCAAAATGGTATAATGGCGTAAATCTCAAGTTCATTATTTGGAAGGATGGACAGAATGAATCCACTCGTCAAGCAGTTGAATGAAACGATCCAACGTGAAAACCCTCATGTGTACGCCATGCTTTCCTCCTTGGGCAAACAAATTTATTTTCCGAAGGAAGGCATTTTGAGCCAATCGGCCGAAGCGAAGACCAAGGCGAAAAAATATAACGCCACGATCGGCATCGCAACCGAAAACGGCCAACCGATGTACCTGAAGGTCATTCAAGACACATTATCCTCCTACAATCCTAAAGACATTTACGAATATGCCCCGCCTGCGGGCAAGCCCGAGCTGCGCGCGGCTTGGCGAAAGAAGATGATTCAAGACAATCCGTCGCTCGAAGGCAAATCGTTCGGCAATCCGGTTGCGACCAACGCACTGACGCATGGCCTCAGCATCGTCGCCGACCTGTTTGCGGATGCGGGCGACAGCGTGATTTTCCCGGATAAGAACTGGGAGAACTACGAGCTGACTTTCGGCGTGCGCCGCGGCGCGAGCATTGTCAACTTCCCGCTGTACAACGAAGCGAACCGCTTCAATTCCGCGGGCTTGCGCGAAGCGCTGCTTGCCCAGAAGGATAAAGGCAAAGCGATTGTCGTCCTAAACTTCCCGAATAACCCTACAGGATATACGCCAGGCGCCCAGGAAGGCAAAGAAATCGTCGCCGCCATTCTGGAAGCGGCCGAAGCGGGCATCAACGTCGTTGCCGTAACGGATGACGCCTATTTCGGCTTGTTCTTCGAGGATTCGCTCAAGGAATCGCTGTTCGGCCAGCTGTCCGACCTGCATCCGCGCGTTCTTGCCGTGAAGGTTGACGGCGCGACGAAAGAAGAGTACGTATGGGGCTTCCGCGTCGGCTTCATTACATTCGCGAACCAAAGCGAAGCGCTGCTCAGCGCACTCGAGCAAAAAACGACCGGCATCATCCGCGCGACGATCTCCAGCGGACCGCATCCGTCGCAAACGTTTATCCTGCATGCGCTGAATTCGCCGGATTTCGAAGAGCAAAGACAACAGAAATTCGACATTATGAAACGCCGCGCCAACCGCGTCAAAGAACTGCTCGACAGCGGCAAATACGGCGACGTTTGGGGCTATTACCCGTTCAACTCCGGTTACTTCATGTGCCTGAAGCTGAACAGCATCGACGCCGAAACGCTGCGCACGCATCTGCTGAACGAATACGGCGTCGGTACGATCGCCTTGGGCGAAACCGATCTGCGCGTTGCGTTCTCCTGCATCGAGGATGAAAATCTTGAGGATCTGTTCGATCTGATTTACAAAGGCGTGCTCGACTTGACGCAAGCATCGGTGAAATAAACACCGTTAATCATGTAGAAGACCTCCCAAGGCGTAATTGCCGAGGGGGGTCTTCGTATGTTCCGTATGTTCCGTATGTTCCGTATGTTCCGTACGGCACAGAGTTCCCGGATCGTTCATCGAGAAGACCGGCCGACGATTTGCTCCAGCAGTTCCGCAGTAATGTCGCGTATCGAATCTACGACGATATCGGCCTTAGACAAATCCTGCTCGCCGGAATTGACGTTGCGGTACCCGATGCACGACATGCCAGCCGCTTTGGCGGCGGCTACCCCGTTGCGCGAGTCCTCAATGACGACGCAGCCCGCCGGGGAAACATTCAGCAGTTCGGCCGCCTTCAGGAAGATGTCGGGCGCAGGTTTGCCGCGCTCCATCTCTTCCCCGCTGATCCGATGCATGAAGCGCGGCGCGATGCCGAACTTGTCCAGGACCGCGTCGATAAAACGGACCGGCGACGAGGATGCCAGCGCCAGTTTAATCTCCGCTTCGCCAAGGGCTGCAAGCAGCTCGGGTATTCCGTCAATCGGCTCATAGTCGCTTGTCTTGAGCGTCGCAAGCTTCTGTCCGAGCTGGATCTCGATCAGCTCTTCGATGCTCTCCGCAAGGCCGTGACGCTCCTTCAGCAGCTTCCACATCTCCGGGTTCGTCATTCCGACGTAGGGCTCCAAATCATGTTGGACGAGCTTGACATTCAAGCCGCGGAGCACGTCAAGATCAACTTGAAAATGCAACGGCTCGCTATCGATGATCACGCCGTCCATGTCGAATATTACGGCTTCCAATGATCCTTTCATTTCCGCTTCCTCCTTAGAGTCAATTCCTCATTCATTTGTATTACGAATCAAGTCTCGGACTCCTTCGACCATTTGCGGAGAAGCCATACATAATGGAATCCGTAGGTGAACAACGCTCCGGCAATCAAAGACAACACCCAAACGACCGTTGAAGACGCAGTCAGAGCTATAGGCACGAACATCAGGAATGCGACAATCATATGCGCGATGTATGTAACGCGGAGGATGGAACGCTGACGCAGCGTTTCGGGAAGCGGGTACAGCTGCATCCAGAACATATAGCGATGCTCCCGCTCCAGAGCCGATAACTGAATTCCCGTAAAATACAAAAATAGGACGTAAACCATGACCTGTATCCAGCCGGTATCGAACAATGCAACCGCAATCGCTCCGATCACGGCAAGACGCAGCACCATGCTTAGCAGCTCGGTCCTGACCAATGTTTTGACATACAGGAACAAATAGGCCCGGTCCTGACGGAATTTCAGCTTCGGAATCAATGCCAGCAGCCATGCGCGGCGCTTGACATTGACCGGCAGCTGCGGCACGTCGACAAACCAGCTGAAGAAACGATAATACCTTGAACGGCTTCGCTCCTCGTATACCATCAACCGTTCCCAAGCTACGTGTAAACGGGCCGGAAGCCGTAATGCCAAGCTGAATGCGAGCCAGGTTAATCCTATGAATACAAGAGACTTCCATGTCGGATTCCAGAACAAAGCGCAGACGGAAAGCGCCGTTGCTGCCCATCGGAGCAAACCGAACGCTACGCGGTGCTGGATCCAGACCATCCGGCTTTGCTGCCAGTCGCCATAAAGATTCAATGCCTTCAGCAAGCTTACCGCGCCCCAGACGAGCAGGAAAGCCCCCTCCTGCCCGGCTCCGTCTCCTCCGTACAATTTGGCATACAACGGCCATAAAACGATGACGACGGCGCTGGCGCGCAGCCATTGCGGGAGGAAGCTATACATGGCACTTAACCGGAAATAAGGAGCCATTCTCGCCTCAAGCGGAAGCCAGTACACGATATCGGCCTGCTGCAGAAACGTACGCACCTTCCCCATTGCGAGAATAGGCGTCAACAGCACCACCGCAACCGCGAGAAAAGGAAAATCGACCGGTACCTGCTGCAAAAACATCCGGTAACCGAACCCGCCGGCAATGATGAACAAAAATAAAAAACCGACGAAGCCCCCGCGCGCCACATAACTGAAATACGGCACCGCTTCTCGCCAGAAGGCAAGTACCCGCTTCCTCCATAGCTCAACGAGCGAATTAGGCTTAATCCCGTCAGTCTTGTTGTTGTAAGAACGCATAAAACACCTCTTCCAGCGGAGCTCCCGGCTTCCGCGCCGCCTCGCGGACTTCCTCCAGCGTTCCTTGGGAAACGATCCGGCCCTGGTGAAGCACGATAAAACGATCGCAATACGATTCGATCGCCGATAAGATGTGGGAGCTCATCAGAATCGAAGCTCCGGTCTGTTTCATCTTCATCATGAGCTCGAGCAGCGAGCGGATGCCAAGCGGGTCGAGGCCAAGAAAAGGCTCATCGATAATATAAAGCGCCGGACGAACGAGGAATGCCGACATGATCATGAGCTTTTGCCGCATCCCTTTCGACAAATGCCGGGCAAAGCTGTCGAGCTTGTCCTTCATGCGGAATTCGTCAGCCAGCTCATCCAGGCGAAGCGTATACTCCGCTTGACTTACGCCGTAAGCCATCGCAGCCAACTCCAGATGTTCCCTTACGGTCAGCTCTTCATAAAATAACGGATTTTCCGGCACGTACGCGAATGAAGCGCGATAGCGTTCCGGCGCCTCGGCGAGCGTATCGCCTTGAATCCGCACTTCTCCGCGCTGTGCTTGCATAAGACCTAGAATATGCTTGATCGTTGTGCTTTTGCCTGCCCCGTTCAAGCCGATCAAACCGATCATCTCGCCCGGCTTTACGGCAAACGTCAGCTCGTGCAGAACAGGCCTGCGCGTGCTATAGCCGCCGCTAAGCCGATCAACCTCCAACACCGGCTTCATAACCATCACCTCTCAAGTCATTATACCGTATTTTTCCGCTTGCGAAAAAATGCTTTTCATCCCCCCCTGTTCGTATTACAATGAAAATCTGTAAGTATATGAGGCAGATAGCTGAAAGGGTGTGCGGCATGGGGATTTCAAACGTTGCGTTATTCGGGGAAAGAGAGCTTCATAGCGTATCGGAACCGATCGGTACGATTACGATGATTCAGCTCTATTCGATCAAGCTTTCACCGATCAGGACAACGGCTTCGTGCGATAGCCTCTCTAACATTTGCGTTATTGTCAAAATATCGACTCGCAATCAATACGCATGGGGCCATTGCGTTATCGAGACGGAACGGCTGCCGTTTGACCTCGTACAATGGGGCAAGTGCTTCAACCAGTTCAAAAACCGGTCCGTAGCGGACGCTTTATTCCTCCTCGAGGAACAACGAAGCTGTTGGCGTCGCGAGCGATTCGAACTGGTTCACTCCGCTCTTATACATATGAACGAATCTTCCCGGGCCAATAATCTCCAGCATACGGTTGTCGGCGATCTGTACCCCGAGCTCGGCCATCCATCCGATGTCCGGCTTATGGACGCCGCGGAAGCCTATTACGCCATATTCTAGTAGCGAGAATTAACTGAAATTGTTCATTTCATTTCAATAGGTCCGTAAAAAAGGGAACCCCCTTGCTTCAGCTGCTTGTACAGCCGGGCAAGGGGGATTTGTTGTTTATTGCGGATTCAAGGGAACGTATTATTTGATTTCGATGGATGTTACGATTTGGTTGCTGCCTTTCAGCTCGACGGCTTGGTTCGCAACAAGCTGGGAAGCGTTGCCTGTAATCGTTACATTGTCGGCTACGTTATAAATCGTTACTTGCGTCGAGCCGTTTACTTCTTTGGAGATCGAAATCGTAGCCAGACGGCCTTGCGCGTTTAATGTCGTCGAGTTGATTTTGCCTGCATCCACAAACGTTACATTCGCCGGAGGAGTGGTCGGAGCCGTGTACGGCTTCGTTACATCAACGAAGATGATTGCGTTGTTATAGGAACGCACGACGATTTCGTCGCCGACAACAAGCGCGCTTGCAGGCGATTTGACGCCGCCGCGGAAGATAAAGGCGTTCGGATCAATTGCCAGCGTCACTTGCGTTCCGTCGTTTTTCTTGATGGACAGCGCCGATGCGTTCACTGCCGTTAATGTTCCAGCAACGGCCGTATTGTCCGGCATTTGATCGCCCGTACGGTCAAGCAGGGCCGCCAGCTCGGCGCGGGTTACCGGTTGGTTCGGACGGAACGTGTTGTTGCTGTAGCCTTTGACGAGTCCTTTCTCGATCGCAACGGCTACATAACCAACGGAGCCTGCCGGAATTTCACGCGCGTCCTTAAACGTAAGCTTTGTGTTCATTTTCGCCTTCGCTTCGCCTTCCAGCTTTAATGCTTTGACGAGCAGCGTTGTCGCCCAAAGACGATCTGCCGCTTTTTCCGGTTGGATCATTTCTTCGTTTTCGGAGAACAAGTCGTTTTCAAGTGCCACCGCTACGTAGCCAACGGCCCACGGATATTTTTTCCCCAGCTTGTCGGCGTCCTTGAAGTTCAGGTTTGCGGACATTTCTTCCTGGGATTCCGCTTTATCCTTCAACCCCATCAAACGAACGGCCGCCGTAATCGCTTCGATCCGCGAAATCGTTTGGTTCGGTTTGAACGTTCCGTCCTCGTAACCGTTGAATACACCTTTCGAAGCCAAATTAATGATGCTTTTCAGCGCCCACTCCAGCTCTTTTTTGTTCATGTCCTTAAAATTGATATTAATTGAAATATTGCCCTTGCCTTTGGAATTCGATTTATTGTTTTTGGACGATTCGTACCGGTCTTTATCGTGATCTTTATCATGACCTTTGCCTTTGCCGTCGGCAAACGCCGCCGTCGCTCCGCCAAGAGCCATCGTTAATGCCAAACCCGCCACCGCTGTTTTCTTCCAAAGTTTCTTCGTCATATTCATCTTGTAACCTCTCCTCTTATGTATGAAGTTGAACCCTCGCGAAGTGTTCTTTGATCTTACTGGTACAGGATTCGCGGTTCTCATATGCTTTGAGGGGGTCTTTCGGGAAAATGAAAAAATAACCCCACAACGTGGGGTCTAAATGAAGGCTGATCGAGGTAAATGCAGGATCATTATCGAACATTGTCGTTAGAACGGATTCAGCAGCTTGAACCGGAAGACGATGCCGTTCGGTTCAAAATCAACGCTGCGGATGCCGACGAAATCCGGCAGCTTATCTTCGATAGGGATGGCGATCGGTTTAAGCGACACCCATGCCGGCGGGAGTTCGTAGCCTTTGACCTCGGTCCGCAGCAAAGTCGCAACGATGCTCGGCTTTCGCCATTCGAGCTGAAAATACGCCGCCGCTTGCGTCCGGATCAAGCCGCGGTATGTCAAGTTCAAATGTGCCGTCAGCGAATCGCCGTTCAACTCGAACCGGGCGCCGGTCACTTCGATGTCCTGACCGATGCGCGGATGAGCGGCGAGCTGTTTTTTGGCCAGATCGTTGATTTCCTGCCCGGTTATGACGGTCTCCAGCTTGAGATTTTTGGCCATGTTTACGATTTTTTGTTGAATCGGAACCTCGGCGTAAGTCAGGTCGAGATCTTCATCGGGCGCAATATACCAGACTAATCCGACGACAAGCAGTATAACAAACACTAGGAATGCCAACAAAAGCTTTAACAGCGTACGCATGTTCATCTCCTCCTAACGAAAGCAGGGGCACGCCGGTTAGCCGGTTGCCCCATACGTCTTTACTGCTGCGGATTTTGCTTCGACTTCAGCCACTTCGGCGCGCCTTTGTTCTTGCGGTCGCGCTCCTTCTGCGCCTTAAGCTTCGCCGCGGAAGGCCCTTTCGGCGCCTGCTTCGCGGCAGTTGGCTGTGCAGCGGGGCGAACCCCGGCGCCGTTTTCGCCGGATTGTCGGCTGGCACCTGCTCCGCCGGCATCGCCCATCTGCATCGGCTTTGCCGCTTTCGGTGCTGCCGCAGCCGTTTCCGCCGCAGGCTTGCGCTGCTCGGCCAGCCTTCGCTGCGCCGCCGAACGGCGCGCTTCCTCCGGCGATACCTCCTTGCCGAAGTACATCGCTTTTTCCCTCAAGTCGATGCCGAGCTTCCGGCCAAGCTTTTCGAAGAAAGTCCGTTCCTTCGGCGTTACGATCGTCACGACGGTGCCGCTCTTGCCCATGCGCCCAGTCCGTCCTGCGCGGTGCACGTACCGGTCGGCCTCGAACGGCTGATCGAAGTTAAACACGTGCGTTAAGCCTTTAATATCCAGTCCGCGTGCGGCAACATCGGTTGCGAGCAGCAGCTGGAACTTGCCGTCTCGGAATCGCTTCAGCGTAGCGGCCCGCTCTTGCTTGTCCGAATCGCCATACAGCGCTTCGATGGACAAGCCTGCGAACTTCAGCTTGGATACGATTCCGCCGACATCATCGGTATCGTTAATGAATACGATCGCCGATTTCGGATTATACATTCGCACCATTTTGCGAAGCGTATCGATTTTATCCCGCTCGTCGCTTACGTAAAACAAATGCTCCAACGTCTCCGCCGTCCGCTGACCGGGCTGCACGTCGACATGGACGGGGTCGCGCATCCAACGCTCCGTCACGGCGCGGATTTCCTGCGGCAGCGTAGCCGAAACGAAGACGAGCTGCTTGTCCCTCATCGCGCTTTTGAATATCGCTTCCGTCTCGCCCATGGCGCCGAGCGCAAACACCTGATCCGCCTCGTCCACGACGATCGTGCGGACTTCGTGCAATTTCAGCTTGCGCTGTTTGATCAGCTCCAGAATTCGCCCCGGAGTGCCTACGACGATTTGCGGGTGCAATCTCAGCTTATCGATTTGGCGGCTGACCGCGGCTCCTCCGATCAGCGCTTGGCCCAGAATGCCGGTTGTTTCCGCGAACAGCTCGATTTCGCGCAATATTTGCATGCCTAACTCGCGCGTCGGCACGACAATGATCGCCTGCAAATGCTTCGAGTTCCGTTCAAGCCGCTGAAGCAAGGGGAGCAAATAAGCCAAAGTTTTGCCCGTTCCGGTTTGCGATTGGACCAGAACATCTTTGCCTTCCAGTACGACCGGGATCGCTTTCTCCTGAATCGGGGACGGCGAAGCAATTCCTAACTGCTGCAGCCGGTTAATCAAAGATTCGTGCAGCGGCAAAGCCGCAAAAGTTCCATTCATAACAATCCTCGCTTCCGTTTAGTACAACAATCTCTACCTCATTATAAGCGAAGTTGCCGCTGCTTCCAAATGCGAATCGGAGTAGAATATATTTCCTTCCCGAGGATCACAATAAAGCGAGTACATAAACGGAGGTGAACATTCATGACCAAAGTTGCAGTCGAGAACAGTCTGAGCAGCATCAAGCAAGTGCTGCAAAATAACGGCTACGAAGTCGTCAATCTGGAAGACGGCGGTGCGGCGCAAAGTAATGACGTACAATGCTGCGTCATCTCCGGGCTCGATAAAAATGTCATGGGGATGGCGGACGTGACGACCCAGGCGTCCATCATCAATGCCGACGGCATGACCGACGAGCAGGTACTTCAGCAGGTGCAGCAATCGGTGTCTGCCACGTAAACGCCAGCCACGATTAAGAAGAAGAGGCATCCGGCTGAACAGAGCCGAATGCCTTTTTGTCGTGCATAGCTTCGTTATTTTTTGTTCAAAAGCTTGGACGCCACCGCATCGAACAATCGCGGAAACAGCTGGTACAGCTTCGTGCCCGCGGCGGCAACGAAGGGCAGGTCCAGCTCCGCCTTCCTCCGCTCGATGAGACGTACCGCCTTGCGAGCAACTTGCTCCGGCTGCAGCAGCATCCAACGAATATTGTTGATATAGCCCCCGGTTGGGTCCGCTCTATCGAAAAAAGGCGTGTCGATCGGCCCAGGGTTGATCGCGGAAACCATAACGCCCGTATGCCGCAGTTCCTGGCGGAGCGAATTCGTGAAGCCAAGCACCGCATGCTTGGATGCCGAATACGCCGTCGATTTGGGCGATCCGACTTTGCCCGCCATCGAAGCGATATTGACGATATGGCCGCGGCCGAGCTCCGTCATATGCGGCAGCACCGCTTTCGTACAGCGAACCATCCCCATGTAATTGACGTCCATCATCTCTTGAAAATGCGACAGCGGTGCGTTGGCGAATCGTTCGAAAACCGCATACCCTGCATTGTTGATCAGAACGTCGATACGGCCGAAATCCGCCCTCGCTCGGTCCATGACGGAAACGACCATGTCCGTATCCGTTACGTCCAGCTCGTAGACGCGATGATTGCCGGCTATCGTGCCGCTAATCTTCGTCAGCTTATCCAGCGATCGCGCCATCAAGAGGGGAACAGCCCCTTTGTCCGCAAGCATCCGAGCCATGACAGCCCCGATTCCGCTTGACGCCCCGGTAATGGCAACGATTTTTCCTTGAAGCATTTCGTTCCTCCTGTCTGAACAAAAAATGCGGTATGCCGTAAGCGGCACCCGCAATTCCTTATGTACATTATATAATAGATTACGCCATTAATACTTGAATATCAAGCTCGCCGATGCCATCCATTATAAGCGGTATGGTCAGCGCCTTCTTCGCCGAGAAGCCTGCAGCTTGCGCCGATTGAATGATCTTCGGCGGCGTAATGTCGACCTTAACGCCTTGATTGAACAACATCGTGCTGGCGTTGCCGCTAATCATGTTGCCCAGCTCGGAAATGGCGCTTTGGCTCATTTCGTCCATTTGCGTGATGGTGAAACCGCCCATCATCGCGGAAACCATCTTCAAGGCGACTTCCTCATGCAGTCCAAACACGATATCCCCTGTCATTTGCCCGGTCATTCCAATTTGAATCCATACATATTTATCGACAAATTTCATATCCTTAATGCCGAGTTGACCGGTGGTTGGGCGTATATATGCGACTTGCTCGATCACAATTCTAGCAGATTCTAAGAACGGGTTGATCAACTCCGCCTTCATACAAGTGAGCGCCCCTTTTCGACAAAAAATCGTATAAAGTTCCGAGTAAGTGAATGATTACTTACATTATAGCCGAACTTTCCCGACAAGTATACCTTTTTTCCTCCTACTTTTGTACTAACTATTGGTCTATAGTTGTATGCTAAAATAGATTTAACGATAGATAAACGTCAATTCGGTCAATTCGACCTACCCGTTTACCGACGATGAAGAAGAGAGGATTTTGTCGATGCCGAATGTATGGGCACACCTGCTTTTCGGGCAGCAAGCTTTGCGGCAGCTGGGCCGGGAGACGTTGATCTCAAGCAAGGGAAGCCGCAACGCATTTAACCTGGGCTGTCAAGGACCCGACTTTTTGTTCTATCACAACTTTTTGCCATGGCAAACTTCGAAGCATATGAACGAGTTGGGCAGCGAAATGCACAGCAAGCATTGCGGGCTGGTACTGCTCGACATGCTTCGCCATGTGCGAGGCAGACCGCTTACCGATCCCGCGTCAGCTTACGTGATGGGATTTGTGCTGCATCACGTGCTGGACCGGAACGCGCATCCGTTTGTATTTTACATGTCCGGATTCAAGAAATGGAACCACCAGCGTTACGAGATTATTATGGATACGCTCATTGCCCGCAAGCTGGCCGGAATCGAAACGTGGAGAACGCCGGTATGGAAAGAGATCGAAACCGGAGGCGAATTTCCGGACGGAATCGTCGACATGTTCGAAGCTATCGTTCGGAAGCATTATCCCGAACATGCCTCTACGATCAGACGCGAGGATTGGAACAAGGCGGGCCGGGACATGATTCAAGCGCAGCGTCTGTTTCATGACCCGTCGGGCGTGAAGCGCATCCTCACCTTCAACCGAATCGAGCCGTTTCTGTTCAAGCGTGACAATGCGCCGCTCGATTATTTGAACGACGCCCGCAAGCCGTGGCATTGTCCGACCGACCCGAACGAATGGCATAACGAAAGCGTATGGGACTTATGGGATATTGCACTTGAGGACGCGTGGATATTGGCCGGCGCAGCCTTCGCTTATTTGGAGCAAGAGGATCGAGCGTCCGAACCCGGAACGGCCGGACAGCTTGAACTCACGTTAGCCGAGGCAATGGGCAACCGTTCTTATGAAACGGGCAAGCCCTGCGACAGCGGACTTATCATTCAATATGTGAACCCGATCATTTGAAAAAAGCCATCGTATCCTTATATAAAGGATCGCGATGGCTTTTGCCGTTTACAAGAATAGATAGGATTGCAATTGACCTGCTTACCAGCTCGCCCCGCCGGATGAATTATTGTTTTTGTTCGAATCGGAGCCCCACGAGGCGCCACCGGAAGAATTCGAGCTGGAAGAGCTGTTGGTAGAGCTTCCGGAAGAGGACGAAGTGTGTGAGGATCGTTCCCGTTCCCGAGCCTGTTCGCGTTCGCGCTGCAGATGACGCTCCGCTTCTCTCTCCAGCTCCTTCTGTCTGCGCTCCATCTCCTCAGCCATCCGATACTCCCGCTCCATCTCGCCTACGATGCTGTCCACCTCGATTAACTGCCGCACCGCTTCGGCATACATGCCGCGGGCGATCATGCTTTCCGCATGTTCCATGACGGAATCGAAACTCTTGTTGTAGCTCCGTTTATTAATCTTGGAGCTTGAACGCGAGTACACGCTCTGGAATCGGGACTTCGCTTCCCGATACTGCTCCTCTGCTTCCCTCTTCTCTTCCACGACCCGTTCGACGTGCTCGGTGAACCGTTTGACCTCCTGTTCGAGCTGGCCGATCGTTTGCTCGATAGGATCGAGATGATATGGAGAAACCGACAGCAGCTTCTCCGCTTGACTCCGGAGTCGGCGAACGCTTCCCGCAAGCTGTTCCTGCTCCGCGGAATTCGGCAGGGACTCCTTGTCGATCAAGCGCAGCATCTTTTGAAACGATTCTTCGAGCTTTTCATTCTGCTGCTGCGCATCGAACAATCTGTCGTCCAGCTGCTCGAACGTTTCCGTGCATTGCTCCTGAATCACGTCCGCTTCCGCCAGCCGGTTCAACGCTTCGTCCAGCGCTTCACGCGCCAGCTCAAATTGCTGGTGGTCGTCTTGGCACAGCTGCTTGATCTCGAGAAGTCGTGCCTGTGTTTCTTGGATCGACTTGAGTCGCTGCTCATACCGATCCAGCATCGCTTTCCAATGCGTCTCGGCATACGTTAGACGAATGCGAGCGGCCTCGCTTGCAAGCTGCGGACCTTCCTCCGCGTATTCGTTCAGTTTATTTTCGATCAGTCCGATGTCCTTGGCGTTGTTTTCCTTCAACTGCGCTTGCCTTTGCGTTAGTTCAACCGCCGTCGCCAGCATGTTGTCGATTTCTTCCGCCCGCTTGCGCACGGCATCCATGGCACCTGTCTTCAGCTCCGCGAGCATTTGCTCGATTGTGGTGCGCGCCTGCTCCAGATACGTCTGCGGTTTGACGCGAAGCATGACGGTCTGCAATCGATGCTGATCGACGATTTGAGCGATCCTCCCCCGGCAATGAGTAACCGTATTCGGGAAGTCGTTATACTTCGCCAGGAAGACCGGTACGTCGTCGAGTCCATGCGCGGCTTTCACCCATTTCTCCATCGCAACGTTTGCGTATTTCTCCGCTTCGATCGGATCGAACAGTTCCAGCTCCTGCGATTTCCTCACGTCTTCATCGATGCTCGCGATATCGTCGAACAGCTCGTTTAACGGGAACGAGGTGTCCCGGGCCTGCCGCTGCAGGTCGGTTTGCAAAGCGCCGAGCTTGAAAACGAGATCTTCATTCGATTTTTTTACTTTTTTGTCCGCCTCGATAATTTTCGCGATCACCTGCCGATCGTCCGCGAGCAGCGACGTAATTTGCACAAGCTCCTTGCGCAGCTCCCGGTGGGTGCCGTTCAGCTTCTTCAAGTTGAGCGTGAGCAGCTTGACGTTCATCTGGTCGCTCTCCACCTGATTCAAACGAACGAGCAGCGCGGATAACCGTTCATCAATTCCGTTCGCCATGGCAGCCGTAGTCCCCTGAGATAACCCGATAAACGGTTGAAGCTGTTCATTCGCGTGGGTAATGTCCACCATGAGCAGCGGAATTCGCTTGCGCAAATTATCGATTTGAAATTTTTTGTACGCCAGGTACCCGCCGATCCCGATTATCGCCGCGGCCAGCAGGACGTAAAAGCCGATGCCGCTTGACGTGTTCTCCGGTTCCTTCTTCCCTGGATCCGTCTTCTCCGGCGCAGCCCCCTCCGTCGTTCCGTCCTTCGGCTCAGCCGGCTTCGTTTCGGCCGTTCCTGCCGGTTTATCCGCGGGCTTGTCCACCGGTTCAGTCGAGCTATCCGGCTTGGCGGACGCCGTGCCGGAACCCGCCTTGTCTACAGAATTCAAGTGGAACGTGGCATTCATCAGCGCAACGGAACCTTGCGCAAACTCTCCTTTTTTGGCCAATGGGATAAAATGAACCTTTAAAAACTCGTCGATTTTGGATTCGTTAACGTCGCCGTTTTTGTCATAATCGTCCGGCAGCGCTTCAATTTGCTTCAGCAATTCCGGATTGTTGAAGTTCATCTCCACGTGCTTGTCGTTCTTGGAGATGAGCAGCAAAATATCGTTGCTCTGCAGCTGCCAGCTCACGTACACATCCGTTGCGAATTCCGTCGCGCTCGATCCATCCAAACTTTTAACGGTTAATACATAAAATGTGTAAACGTCGCCTTTGGCCGTCCCCTCAATCAGCTTTTTTTTCGATTTCGTGAAAATGCCGGCCTGATCGACGACCTTGCCGTTTTTTTGGGGAATATCCGCGGCTCCCGCTATGGCGGCAAAGCTGCCGAACAATAAACATATGAATAAGATCATGCCGATAACTCTCTTCATCCTTGCCCTCCTATCTTCTTTGAACATGCAGCTGTCCTGCTGTACTGCTTATGTATTACTCTATTGTACCTAGGAATTGTCGGTCGCTTCAAGTTTGTAAGAAAAGATTCTATTCGAAGCCCATTCCACGATGAATGCCCCTGCGTAAGAGGAAGCTTTTCTTGCCAAATAGAATTTAATCCAATGTGTTATCTCCGGAAAACTTATAAATTCTATTATGGTAAGAAAAAAGCCTTGGTTCGCTCCGAATAGAGCAGATCCAAGGCCTCTTATGCAACATTCGCTTCCTTCTCATGCACCGGGTTCGAGTGCTTCCCGGCGCCCTTTCTCCAGATCAACCCGCATCAGCAGCAGGATGCCGACGATAAAAAATGCGAGCACCGACAATATCGCCAGACGGCTTGATCCTGATAGCAAACCTGCAAGCCCGAACAAAAAAGGTCCGGCAACGGAGGAGAGCTTGCTCGACAAGCTCAGGAAGCCGAAAAACTCGGCCGAGCGGGACGACGGAACCATGTTGCTGTAAATGGATCGTGCCACCGCCTGACTGCCGCCTTGGACGAAACCGACCATCGTCGCCAGAATGTAGAAGTGCGTTGCGGTTTGCATGAAGTAGCCTAAAATGACGATGACGATATAAATGGAAAGCGAAATGTACAAGGCTTGTTTCGAGCCAAGCTTCTGGGCGATCCTGCCGAACAGGAACGAAAACGGGATGCCGACAAACTGGGTGATGAGCAGCGCGATGATAAGGTGAGTCGTTTTGATGCCGATCCCGGCGCCGTATATCGTTGCCATCGTAATGATCGTATTGATGCCGTCGTTAAAAAACCAGAACGCCACCATATATTTCATCAATTCCGGGTATCGTTTGATCCGTTTCAACGTTTGAAGCGCCCGGCTGAATCCTTCGGCGGCGTAACGCCGGACCGGCAGCTGCGATGCGGACGAATGGCTTGGGAAATGGCGGAATATCGGCAGCGAGAACACGAACCACCATAACCCGACGGTCACGAAGGCGGCTTGGGTCGCTACCGTTTTGTCCGGAAAGCCGACTTTTTCCCAGCCCTCGATCATGACCAGGTTGATCGCAAGCAGGATGCCTCCACCGATGTACCCCCAGGCATAGCCTTTGGAGGAAATGGAATCTCGTTTGTCCGGCGGCGCAACATCCACAAGCATCGCATCATAAAACGTATTGCCGCCGGAAAACCCGATCGTGCCGAAAATTAGCAGCACGGACGCCAGCATGTAATCTCCTTCGCCTACAAATGCATATAGAGCACAAGAAATCGCCCCCACATAAGCGAACCAGCGCAAAAATTTGACCTTTGACCCGTTCATGTCCGCCACCGCGCCTAATATCGGCGAAAGAATGAAGACGAACAGCATGGCGATCGCTTGCGTGAAGCCCCAATAATTCTCGGCCGTATTGCCCGGCAGGTTAACCCCGGCAACGCTTTTATAATAAATCGGGAGCACTGCGGCCATCATTGTTGTTGCAAATGCTGAGTTGGCCCAGTCATACATCAACCACGCTCGAACTTGTTTTCGATCCATCGCTTACCCTCCGTCATACGTTTTACGTACTTACTTTTTTCGACATTCCCGAAAGGTTTCCTGCTATATACGTATGCGGGCGAGGGTGTAACCATTTAATTTTTTTGTTAAACTGATATACACGACAGCCGATAGACGGTAGGAATGAGGTAGATACGATGAAATATGCGATTGTGACCGGAACTTCGAAAGGTCTTGGCGAGGCTTTGGCCAAAAGGCTGATCGCCCCGGACTGCCATTTGGTCTGCATTTCGCGTCAAACGAACACGGCTCTTATCGCCGAGGCGGCAGCCCAAGGCGCGACATTGGACTATTACGATTTTGACTTGAACGACACGGAAAAGATTGAGGAGCGGATGGAGCAGTTGCTCCGCGGGTTCGACCCCGCGCAAGCGGAGAGCGTTTATCTCATCAACAATGCAGGCGTACTCGAGCCGATCGCTCCAGCGCATCGTTCGGGGAGCGCTGCGGTGACGCGCAACATCAACGTCAACCTGCTGGCGCCGATGATCGCAACCGGATGCTTCATCCGATTGACGGAGTCATGGCCGGCCGACAAGCGGGTGCTCAACATTTCATCCGGCGCCGGGCGCAAGCCCTATGCCGGCTGGAGCAGCTATTGCAGCGCCAAGGCGGGGCTTGACCATTATTCGCGCTGTGTCGCGGAGGAGCAAGCCGATGTACCGTTTGGCGTGCGCATCGTCTCCGCAGCCCCAGGGGTAATCGACACCGGTATGCAGCGGCAAATTCGCGCGACCACGGAAGAAGATTTCAAGCATGTGGGTCGCTTCATCGAGTTGAATGAGACGGGACAGCTGCAAACACCGGATGCCGCCGCAACAAAGCTGCTCCAATTGTTAAACGCGGATTCGTTCGGCGAGCACACGATCGTCGATATCCGTGATTTGCCTTAAAGCGGATTTCCGTCTTTTCCCGGAGTCGTTAATATTGGATGTGACTCCTGTTGATTGCAGAATTTGCAATAGAAACCCTCATTATCTACTCAGATCGGACAATCTATTGCAAAATGTGCAGTCAAAACGCCATGGAACCCCCCAAAACCCATGTAGTGGTAAATTCCATTGCATAAAATGCAATGGAATGCATCCATTAGTGGGAAATTCCATGACCCTATTGCACAAAGTGCAATGCGAGGCGGAATTCGATAATAAGAATAACTACTGCTCGAAGCACCTCTTCAAAAGCCGCGCATGCCGTCGGAAGGACGACAGCTTATAGTGCGCTTTTGCCGCTTTGTCGCTTTGCCGCTTTTGCTGCTTTGCCGCTTTTACGGCTTTGCGTCGTTATTGCAGGACGATCGTTTCGCCTTCCTTGACGCCTTCGACGATTTCGGTTTTTTCGGCCGTTTCCATGCCAAGCTTCACCGGCCGTTTCTCGACCGCCCCGTTCTTGTCCACGTACACGAAATAATTATCGTTTTCGTGCATGACGGCCAGCGTCGGCACGACCGTAGCCCCTTCCTTCTTCTGGGTTTGAATCGTGCCGGTCAAGTTGAGTCCCGCGATCAGCTTCGGATGCGGCTCGAGCGATATCGTTACTTCAAACTGCGCGGCACCCGTGCCTTGATCGGTTCCCGTCTTGGCGAACTTGGAAATACGCAATACTTTCCCCTGCAGCTTGTCCTGCCGCAGCGCATCGATTTTCACTTCGACGGACATGCCCGGCTGTATTTGGAATACTTCGTATTCTCCGACCGTGGAGACAAATTGCAGCTTCGACAATTCGACGATTTTGCCTATCGGCGTTCCGTCACTGACGACCTGCGGCTCCTTCTTGTCGCCGAACAGGAAAATGCCGCTTTCCGGCGCGCCGAAACGAGCTTTGGCCAGCTTGTCCCGCTTGTCGGCCAGCTCCGTCTCCGTTTGCTTTCGCTGGATTTGCTCCAGCTCGGCCTGCGCCTTCTTCTCCTCCTCCTTCGCCATCCGCGCCAGCGCCGATGCTTCTCCGGCCGTGCCGTCCGACTGCTGCTGCTGAAACTGCTCCAGCTTGTCGCGTATATCGCGCAGCTTACGATCCAGCTGCTGCTTGCGCAGGTTAGCCTCCGCCAGTTCGACTTCACCCTTCAGCCTCGACTGCTCCAGCTCGAACAATACGTCGCCCTTGTTGACCTGCTGGCCGTCTTTAATGTTCCACGCCTTGACCTCGGCGGCGTACGGAGGGTATACCCACGTTTCTTTCTCGTACGCCGATTTGCCCTTCACCTGAATGGTGTTGCTCAGATCCTCCTTCGTCACCTGGAAGGTGATCCGGGACGGGTTCGCCGCCGGATCTGCGCTCCCCGAAGGCGCCGACGGTCGGCTCAACATATATAGCGCACCGGTAATAGCGATCGCCGCCACACCCAATACGATAAATCCCCATCTTTTCTTGCGCATCTCGGCTTCCCCCTCTAATCCCGCTTGATCGCGGTTAACGCATCCGTACGGGATGCCTTCATTGCAGGATAAATTCCGGATAAAACGCCGGTTAGCAAGGCGAATACGAGCCCAACCGGCAATATCCACAAATTGATAAATAAAATGTCCTGTTCGTCAGCCACCTTCATGACGACGATATTGATGGCCCAGATGACCCAATACGATAATAAAATGCCGAGAAAACCGCCGATCAGGCCAAGCAGCGACGATTCCACGATAAACATGTTGCGGATTTGCCCTAAGTTGGCGCCAAGCACCTTCATAATGCCGATTTGCCGCCTTCTCTGGTAGGTCGACATCGTCATGGCGACAACAATCGAGATGGAGGCGATGAGCAGGACGAACAATCCCGCGCCGCCAAAAATCAACCGGACGATCGTCATTTCATTTTGCGAGCTTTCCCTGTAACGGGAGTTCGACTGCGGGTAAAGCTTCAGCTGCTGGACGAGCTGCTCGACCTTGGCGGAGTTGTCCATGTGGTCGACTTTGATTTTCAGCTGGCGTTCCTGGTATTGCGACGAGCCTTTCAGCTGATTTTTGATCCGTTCGGCGAACGTCTTGGAGATGAACGCCTGAGGATTATTCGACAGCATGTAATCTGGCACGTTCTCCGGCTTCTGTAACACCCCGATGACGCGCACGGGAATATCGATCTTCTGGGCGGTAGGACTATCCATCGAAGGCGACATGATCAGCTGCTTCTGGTACAGCGGAAACGAAATCGGCTTTATATTCCGGTAACTTACCTGGTTTTGCTGCGGATTGCGCTCCTGCTGCATCGATTGTATGCGCGCGACCCGCTCGTCGAACAAATTCACCGTTGCCGAATAACTCAATATCACCGTGTTATCCAAATCGGCGAACTTGCCCTGCATCAGATCGTAGCCAAAGTCTGGCAATGCCGACAGGTCGGTTGCGGTAAGCTCGAAATTGCCGCGTTTCGTTTCGTCGACAACAAAGCTGAAATAACCGATCCGTTCGAATATCGCGGCTTTATGTACGTGTGGCAAGCCTTGAATGACTTTGATCTTCGCATCCGTCAGCACGCCGTCGGATTGCGAGAAATCGTTCGGCCCGCTTTCCCCTGTGTTCCCGTAAACCGTAATTTCGTCGGCCTTCATGTAAAAATTCATTCGTTCCTGCGCATAATGCGTCACCGATTCGCCAAAAGCGAGCGCTACGATAATGGAAGCCGAGCCGATCGCAATCCCGATGGCGCATAGCGCCGTAACGACAATGCGCCGTTTCAGCTGATCCCAGCCGAGCGACAAATAATCGCTCATCCTCACCGTTCTTCACCTGCCTCTACCAAGACCACTTCAACCTGATCTTGCAGATCCTGCTGATGCTGCCGATCCTGATGCTCCGGCTGATCTTCCTCATCCTGCAGCCGGCCGTCTCGCAAATGAATGATACGGTGCGTCTGGCGGGCAACTTCGTGCTCGTGCGTCACGATGACGAACGTAATGCCGAGCCGCGCGTTCAAATCAAGCAGCAGATCGATAATTTCTTTTTCCGTCTTGGTGTCCAGATTGCCGGTAGGCTCGTCGGCAAACACGATGGACGGCTCGGTCACGAGTGACCTTGCGATACTGACCCGCTGCTGCTGGCCCCCGGACAGCTGGGACGGGAACATCTCGACCTTGTCGCCAAGCCCGACATGCCGCAGCATCCATAGCGCTTTTTCTTTGCGCGACTTTTTCGATGCCCTTTGAAAAACGAGCGGCAGCTCGACGTTCTCCCTTACGGTTAAATGCGGGATCAGCTCATAAGCCTGGAAAATAAAGCCGATATTCGTGCGGCGAAATTCCGCCAGCTTATTTTCGCTCATCCGCTCGATCGGCTGATCCGCAATCCGAATTTGTCCGCGGGTCGGCTTCATGAGACCTGCCATCAAATTAAGCAGCGTCGATTTCCCGGAGCCCGAGCTGCCGAGCAGCGAAACGATTTCGCCGCGGCGTACATGTAGATTAATGTTCTGCAGCACAACCGTCTCTTCCGTACCGTTCAGAAACGTATGGGAAAGGTCAGTAATTGTAAGCACGGCCTGCCTCCTTGCGTAAATGGTTTATTTTACCGAACAACCCCCACTACTATTGACGAAAAAGTTGGCGTTTGGCCTTCACCCGCAGAAAAAATTTTTCACATGCCCCTCGATTTGATATAATAAGCTGAGAAAACAAATTTATATGTCCGTGTCTTTCCGATAAGAAAAGCTTCTGATCGAAGCCTTTCGATGAAGATACATTCGTGTCTGAACGGTTGCTTTTGTAAAAATCCGTTATGCTAGGAGGGAACGCAATGAATATCAGCCAGTTGGAAACACTACTGACGATTTCCAAAACGATGAGTTTCCGCAAAGCCGGGGAAATATTGAATTTGACCCAGCCGGCCGTCTCCGCGCAAATCAAAAGCTTGGAGGACGAGTTCAAGACGGTGCTGATCGACCGCAATCAGCCCGTCACGCTGACCGATCGCGGCAAAGTGTTCATGGAGCATGCCGAGCGCATCCTGCAAACCGTCGATGAGCTGAAACAGAAGCTTTCCGATTTGAATCAGGTGCCCCAAGGCCATATCGTGCTGGGGACAACGACCTCAATTGCGATCCAAACTTTGCCGCGCGTTCTGTCGTACTTTCAAAATCAATTTCCGCTGATCAAAACAACGATCCATTCCATGAACTCCTCGCAAATTATGGCGAGCGTCGAAAGCGGAATGATCGACCTCGGAATCGGGTACTTGTTCGAAAAAAGCCCTTCGCTGGAAACTTCCCTGCTCTACTACGATACCTTCGAGCTCGTCGTCTCCCCGGACCATCCGCTCGCCAAGCTCAAGCATGCCTCCATCGAGGTTTTGTACGACGTACCGCTCATTTTGCTGTCACCGGACACCGCCGGCAGAAAATTCGTCGATCAAATTTTCAAGAAGTATAACATTCAGCCGCATGTTGTCATGGAGCTGTCGAGCAGCGAGGAAATGAAACGGATGGTCGAGCTGAATCTCGGCGCGGCGATCGTCTCCAAGATGTCGATTGCAAATGAGCTGAGGCTCGGCACGCTGAAGATGATCCCGGTCACCCAACTCGAAATCAGCCACCCGGTCGGTATCATATATAAATCGGGCCGGTATTTGAACTCGGCGATGCAGCAGTTTCTCAGCGACCTGAAGGGCATGCCGGAATCGCAATTTATCGGTTCGGAATAAGGAGGACTCACGATGAAATTCGACTTGCATACGCACCATTTCCGCTGCGGACACGCCGACGGCAATATCCGCGATTACATCGAAGCCGGAATCAAGCACGGTCTTGCCGCGATCGGCATTTCCGACCATTCCCCTTACTTCGGCAACAAGGAAGACCATCCGAACCCGCGCATCGCGATGGCGACAAGCGAATTCGAGCATTACGTAGCGGAGGTGCTGCGGCTCAAAGAGGAGTATAAGGACAAAATCGAGGTGCTGCTCGGCGTCGAATCGGATTATTTCCCCCGCCATGCCGAGACGTACCGTGCCGTGTACGCCAAATATCCGTTCGATTACATCATCGGTTCGATTCATGCGACGCGCGGCGTCAGCATTTTCAACAAGAACCGGTGGAAGGATCTTACCGACGAGCAGAAAATCGAGGAGAAAGAACATTATTACGACTTGATCCGGCAGTCCGCGCGAAGCGGCATGTTCCAGGTGCTCGGCCATATCGATGCGATGAAGGGCTATTATCCGGCTTTCTCCGATATTCCCGCAGTACAGGCGATCGATGATACGCTGCAGGTGATCGGCGAAAACGGCTTGGCGATCGAAATCAACACGTCCGGCAAAACAAAAGACGTCGGCGGCTGGTATCCGTCCGACGCCATTCTGGAGCGAGCGCTGCATTACGGCGTCGACGTCACCTTCGGCTCCGACGCCCATATTCCGAGCCGTGTCGGCGACGAGTGGGACGAAGTGAGCAAAAGGCTGAAGGAGATCGGCTTCAAGGACTGGGTGTTCTTCCGCCGGCTCGAGAAGCAGCGCGTCCCGCTGTAAGCCGCTTATCACACACATTCGAATTTCTTTACGACAAAAGACCATGGCCGAGCGTACGCTCCGGAGCCATGGTCTTTTGTCACTTTTGCACTAGCTGCAATAGGTTTGCATGATATTATTTTTTGGCCGCCAGGAAAGCGTCGATTTGTTTCTGCAGCTCTTCCTGGATTTTTTTGAGCGCCGGTCCCGCTTCCGCTTCGAAACGTTTCATCGTTTCTTCCGGATCGAGTACGCCGTTGAACAGTGCCGGGTAATATTTCGCTTCAATCGTATTATATTGGCTAATATCGTTTTGCACGCCTGTGCTATCGAATTCGAATCCCGTCAAGATGTCCTTTGTGAAGCTGTCCGCATTACGCAATACGTCCTCAAACACCTGATTATTCGGATCCGCTTCAAAATCGATGCGCTCGTCAACCGGATTCCAAATCCATACATAACCGAAGTTATAATAGCCGGTCGTATCCAATAGCTTGACCTTGTCATCGCCTACAGGCTCCCAGTGCTTGCCTTGGATGCCGTTCGACAGCAGGTCGTAGTTTCCCTTTTCGTTCGCCCAGTTCAGGAACATCAAAGCCCGTTCCTTGTTCTTGCTCACTTTCGGAATCGCAAGGAAGTTCCACTGCTTGAAATTCGTAATATTGGCGCCCGGCGTCGGGTCGAAGAACGTAACGTTCTCCAGCTCCCCTCCCGGTGCGGCCGATTGCAGCTTTTCGTTCGCGTTTTTCGCCAGACCGAACGCGCCGGCAGGTACGATCGCCGCTTTACCGGTCTGCTGCACAAGCTGCTGGAAATCTTTCGCCGACAAGATGTCTTTATAAATCAAGCCGTCCGTATACCATTTTCTCGTTTCGGCCAGCCAGTTCCAAACCGGGTCCTTATCTTCGAACAGATTGTACACTTTGCCGTCGTTGTTCTTGTAGTGCAGCATCAAGCTGCTGCCGAGCGCATGCGTCGGAGCGACATGGGTCTTGTAGTCGTCAAGCGCGCGGAATGCCGTGAGCGAATAGTGCTGCTGCGCCACGGAGCCCGCCGCGGTCATCGGAACGATATTCGGTTCTTTCTCCTTGACCGCATACGCGAATTTGATCAAATCCTCGAACGTTTTGATCGGCGCGATGCCAAGCTTCTCCCGGATATCCTTGCGAATGATGTACGAATGTCCCGCCCCGTAGCTGACGCCAAGCGGAATCGCCATAATTTTGCCGTCGTATTTGTTCGCATCCCACATTTGCTGCGGGCGTTTCGCGATGATGTTCGGTCCGTATTTCGGCAGCAGCTCGTCAAGCGGCTCGTAGTAGCCGTTCGCGATCATTTGGTTGATGTGCAGCCACGGCGCATCGAAGATAATGTCGATATCCTCGCCGGAAGCGAGCGTCACTTGCGTTTTTTGCGCAAGATCGGACCATGGCACGAAGACGATATCCAGCTTGACGTTGATCGTGTCCTTCATTCGTTTCTCCGCTTCGGCAAGGATCAGATCCATATCGGGCGGACGATCGCCCGGAATCATCATTTTGAGCGTCACCTGCTCCAGCTTCTCGCCTTGCTCCTTCGGCTGTTCGCCGTTATTCGTTTGCTCCTTGGACGTTTCCGATTTGCCGCAGCCTGCGAATACGGTAAGCACAAGCACCAGTACAACCGCAAGCGATACTAATTTTTTCATTCAACTTCCCCCTGTCTTTATAGTGAAAGCCGCCAACTTCCATTACGGCTGGCTTATCCTTTAACCGCTCCCATCGTAATCCCTTGCACGAAATATTTTTGAATAAAAGGATATACGAACAAAATCGGCCCAATGGTAATGCACACAATCGCAAGCTGCATGCCGTACGTCGGAATGACGATTTTGTAATCCGTCATGCTGCCGGCTACGTAAGACATGGCGTTCAAATTGGACATCAGCTGCCGGATCATCATTTGCAGCGGATGCAGCTTATAGTTGTCGATGAACAGCAGCGACAAATACCAGTCGTTCCAAAATGCCAGCGCGTAGAACAAGCCGACCGTGGCGATAACCGGCGTGGAGACCGGCCATATAATCCGGAAAAAAATCGATAAATCATTTGCCCCGTCAACAGTTGCCGCCTCGTGCAGCTCATGAGGCAGCGAACGGTAATAGGCGATGAGTATAAAAGCGTAGAACGGGTTGAGCAAATAAGGCAGGATCAGCGCCCAAATCGAGTCCTTCAAGTGCAGCCAATTGGCCACTAGAATGTAGAAGCCGACGAGCCCCGCGCCGAAAATCATCGTTAAATAAGTCAAAAAGGAAAAAACATTGCGATATTTGACTTTATAATGCGATAGCGTGTACGCGTATGTTGCCGTTACGAGAACAGCCAAAATCGTGCCGACAATCGTCACAAATAAGGTCACGCCGTAGCTTCGGAATACTTGCGAGCCTGACAACAAAAACTCGTACGCATCAATACTGAAAGAGCCCGGCCACAATTGATAGCCGTTCAGCTGAATGCTTGTTTCGTCCGCAAAGGAATTGATGAATACGAGCCAGAACGGTATGAAACACGCGAGCGCAAACAAAACCAATACCGCATACATCATCATAACAAATAAACGTTCACGCAATTCGATCACACCTTAGAACAATCTAGCGTCGGAGTCAATTTTTCTCGCGATCGCGTTAAAAATAACAATCGTAATTAAGCCCATTACCGACTGGTACACGATAACCGCCGACGACATACTGAAGTTGCCCATCTGGCGAAGCGCACGGAACGCATACGTATCGATGACGTCCGTTGTCGGGTACAACACGCCGATATCGCCGACAATCGCATAAATCATCCCGAAATCGCCGTAAAAAATTCGCCCGATGCCGAGCAATACCAGCATAAGAATAATCGGTCGGAGCAGCGGCAGCGTAATATAGCGCATTTGCTGCCAGCGGGTTGCGCCTTCGATCTTGGCGCTTTCATAATAATCCGAAGAGATGCTCGTAATCGCCGACAAAAAAATAATCGAGTTGTAGCCGGCCACTTTCCAAACGAATATAATCGTCAAAATATACGGCCATACTTCCGGCGTCAAATACCAGTCCACGCCTTCCGAACCTACCTTCCGCAGCAGCTGATTCAACATCCCTTCCGATGTGCTGAACAGCGTTTGCGTCATCATGCTGACGACAAGCCACGAGATGAAGTATGGCAGGAATATGAAGGACTGCGACAGCTTCTTGAAAAACCGGTTCGTGACTTCATTCAGGAAAATAGCCAGAATTACGGCGCTGCCGATCCCGAATATAAGGAACAATCCGTTTAGGAACAACGTATTGAGCGTAACCGGAAGCCAATCTTTGCCGTAAAAGAAAAATTCGAAGTTTTTGAATCCGACCCATTCGCTGCCCCACAATCCGTCCGACAACCGGAAGTTTTTGAATGCGAGCAAGTGGCCGAACATGGGAACGTAAGCAAAAACGATCATATACAAAAATCCAGGCAGTGCAAGCAAATACAAGTAACGGTTTTTGCCGATCTCCTTTGCCGCGTTTAGCACGAATCCCTGTCGACGCTGCAATTGCAATTCGCTTCCTCCTTTCTTTCTTGACATCGTTGTCATGACGGGGATTATCGTAACATTAGCCCAGCCGCCCGGCTAGTTCTCAATCGCCGTTTTTGGTTCTGAAACAGAACATTCGATAGTTTTCATTTGCCCTCTCAGGTTTTGTGTCGGATTTTGTTGAAATTAATCCTTGAAACGAACAAAACCACGCGTTGGGGGCGAGGCCCGCCTTTTTACGCGTGGTTCATTTTAGGAAAGCGTCGATTTGCTTTTGCAGCTCTACCTGGATTTTTTTCAGCGCCGGTCCGGCTTCCTCTTCGAATTGCTTCATTGTAGCTTCCGGATCAAGGACGCCATTGAACAGAGCCGGGTAATACTTCGCTTCAATCGTATTGAATTGGCTGATCTCGTTTTGCACGGCGGCACCGTCGAATTCGAATCCGGTCAGGATGTCCTTCGTGAAATTGTCCGCATCGCGGAGCGCGTCCTCCAGCGCCTGAATCTTCGGATTCGAGTCCACTTCGCTGCGCTCGTCGACCGGATTCCAGATCAGCGCGTAGCTCATACTGCCCAAATCGGTATTCGGATCAAGGAATTTGAGTTTGTCGCCTCCTACCGGTTCCCATTGTTTTCCTTTAATGCCGTACGCTAGCAAGTCATAGTTATCTTTTTCATTAGCCCAGTTCAAGAACATCAAAGACCGTTCCTTGTTTTTGCTCACTTTTGGAATCGCGAGGAAATTCCACTGCTTGAAATTCGTAATATTGGCGCCCGGCGTCGGATCGAAAAACGTCACGGTTTCGAGCTCCGCCCCCGGTACGGTCGCTTGCAGCCTTTCGTTCGCGTTGTTTGCAAGTCCGAAGGCGCCAGCCGGTACGATGGCTGCTTTGCCGCTTGTGAGCACGGCCGACTGGAAGTCTTTTGTGGATAAAATATCTTTATAGACCAAGCCATCCTCGTACCATTTTCTTGTCTCCGCAAGCCAGCCCCAGATCGGATCCTTGTCCTCGAACAGGTTGTACACTTTGCCGTCGTTGTTCTTATAATGCAGCATCAAACTGCTGCCGAGGGCATGCGTCGGGGAGATGTGCGTTCGATAATCGTCCAGCGCCCGGAAGGCAACAAGCGAATAATGCTGCTGCGCAACGGAGCCGGCCGCAGTCATCGGTGCGATATCCGGTTCCTTTGCTTTCACCTCATACGCGAATTGAATCAGTTCGTCGTACGTTTGAATCGGCGGGAAACCGAGTTTTTCTCGAATATCTTTGCGGATGATGTACGAATGGCCCGACATATAATTGACGCCTAGCGGAATGGCCATAATTTTGCCTTCATATTTGTTCGCATCCCACATTTGCTGCGGGCGTTTCGCCACGATGTTCGGCCCGTATTTCGGCAGTAGGCCATCGAGCTGCTCATAATAACCGCTCGCGATCATTTGGTTGATGTGCAGCCACGGCGCGTCAAAAATAATATCGATATTTTCGCCGGAGGCGAGCGTCATTTGCGTTTTTTGCGCGAGGTCCGACCAGGGCACGAATTCGAAATTCAGCTTAACGTTGATCGTATCCTTCATCCGTCTTTCCGCTTCAGCGATCACTTCATCGAGCTCCGGCGAAGGGGATCCGGGAATCATGATTCTCAGCGTCGCTTCATCCAGCTTCTCTTGCTGTCCTGCCGCTTGGCCGCCGTTTGCCCCCGTGAAAGGAACGGTTTTTGCAAATTCCTGCTTATCGCATCCCATGAATACGGACAATACAAGCACCAGGAATACCGTGAGCGGGAATAATCGACTTACCGCCAGTTTTCTCAAATGTCAACCCTCCCGTTGCGCCGCCAATCCTGCCGTTTTCGGGTCCGAAACACCGGTTTTCATTGGGTCTCTTAAGATTGGGTCCTGGGTCGCTTCTTGTGTTGTCTCTTGCATATCTTGACGATATTGGGTCGGCGTCATGCCGGTCGCTTTTTTGAAGGCGGTAAAGAAATGGCTTTTCGTTTGAAAGCCGGATTGTTCGGAGATGTCGGCGACCGGCAGCTCCGTTTTTTCAAGCAATTCCTTCACTTTATCGATTCTGGCGTTCAAGATGAAGTTGGAAAGCGAGATTCCGCGCGTATCGGTGAACAGCTTGCGCACGTATTTGGCCGACAGCGATACGTGATCGGCGATATCCTCGACGGACAACATCGGATCGTGCACATGGTAACGCACATATTCCACGATTTCTTCCACCATCTTATCCTTGCGATTCAGCGTCCTTTGGCTGCCCAGCATGGAAATAATGCGGAGAAGCTCGCTTTTGAGCCAGTCCCGAATTTCGCCCAGCGTTGAAAATTGCTTGAAGTAGTTTTCGATGCCCTCGATGCTGTCGATCGAAGTTAATTTGCTGAAAGATTTAATGATCGCAAAAAAGATCAGCTTCAGCTGGAACTGGCATTCCGTATATTTCATCGTTTGCAGCTTCGTAAAAATCCGGTCCAACAGCTCGACGGCTTTGTCCTCTTTGCCGCCGCGGACGGATTGGATCAATTCGTCCAGCAGCTCGTCGTCAGGCAGCGGACGGCTCAGCTCCACGTAGGTTTCAAAATCTTGCTCGGTATATATTTTTTCATCACCGCGAATGAATTTGTACATCGTCAGCTCGCAGACGTCATCGTACACTTTGCGCAAATCGTCGTGTACGCGGCGTGCTTCGCTGACTGCGATCGTGACGTGCAAGCGAACGTTTTGTTCGATTTGCCGGCGAACGGCATTCAGCTCCTTGACGATATCGTCATCGGGATCCCCAGTTCCGATGAGCAGCGCAACGTGGTCGCCGCCCAAATCAACGGCTTCCACCGCGCGCCCCGGCCTTAGCAGCAGCTCTTCGGCAATGTTGCCCATGGCGTATTTCAACAGCTTGCGCGAGCCAAAATCGTACTGCTCCGAGACCGTGAAATACGAGTCGAGCTTGATGACGGCCAGCCGAATATCATCGTAGGCAAGCAGCTTCGATTCTCTGGAGATCGCTTCTTTCGCGCTTTCGTTCAGCCTGCCCTGCAGCAGCCATTGGCGCAAATACTCGGTTTTGATGAGCGGAAAATGATTGCGAAGCAGCTCCACGCCCCGTTCGATCACGACATATTCGTCGCCGGCCAGCAGCCCTAATTTTCGCTGAAGCTGGTCCGCCAAATTGCGGAACGGCTTGAAATACCGCCGTGAATTCCAGAAGGCGGCGATAAGAAGCGCCGTCAGCAGGGCAAGCGAGCAGATTACGATCGTATTCTGGAAGGAACTGGCATTCTCGCGAAATTCCTTCATTTCGGTATACGTGTAGACGGTCCAAGGCTGCGATGACATATCCGCGTAATTCACGAACCATTGAATGCCTTCGTTCGAGAGCTTAAACGAGCTGTCGCGCGCATTTTTTTTCTTATCATAAAATTGCCCGAGCACCCCTTCGCCATTGCCCCCCAACACCAGTTGGCCCGACCCGTCCGCGATCGCGACATGGCTGCCGTTATGCACGCTGTTGCCGAGTAGGTGGGTTTGCAGCTTTTCCTTATTCAACAGGACGACCAGATAGCCGTAGTACTCCTTACGGTTCGGCGTAGAGGGCACAATCAGCGCCAAATACGATTTATTGCCGATCACATGGTTGAAAAATTGCAAAAATTCCGGCCGATTTTTGCTTACTCTTTCCAATATCGCTTTGTCTCCGAATTCCGCGAATGAAAATTGCCCAATCGCATAATCGATCGCTTTTTCCTTGCGCATATTTAATAGGTAAGCGTTCTCAACGAACGGTTCCGACGATAAATTTTTCGATAACACTTGGAGTGCGTCCATATCGATAACCGGGTCCTCGTGGACGGAATAAATCCAGTTCTGAACGCTTTGGTTCTCGTACAGATTCAAACTGAACGACTTCAGTTTCGTTAGCGCGTATTCGCTTCGTTCCAGCACCATGTTCATTTTTTCGTGGTTAAACGATTCGACCTGGGAATACGCAAAATGGGAAAACCGGTTCGACAGAAAAAGCGAGAACGGAATGATCGCGATGGTAAACATAATGAAGCTAATCAAAAAAATACGAACATAAGTCGCTTTGAGCATGATCCTCATAACCGTCGCACCTCGATTTCTACGTCCTTTTGAACTATTATCATAATATTTCCCGAGAAATTTTCCTAGTTCTTTTTCGTCTCCAATAGTTCTCAATCGGAATATATACAAAAAAAAACATAAAACTCGGATTGCCATCTAGACAAATTTGGAATACAATAAATATTAATTTAAAATAATTATAAATACGTTCGTATGGAGGGAACATTCTATGTACGATTATCATCATCTGCCGCATGCCAAGCAGCAGACTAAATCGAAAAAAACGTTATGGACGACTTTGATCCTAACCGCCTTTTTCACCGTCGTTGAAATTATCGGCGGGTTATTATCCAACTCGCTGGCGCTGTTGTCCGATTCGATGCATATGATTTCCGACGTCGTTGCTCTCGGACTTAGCATGGCGGCGATTTACATGGCGACGCGCCCGTCGAACGCAAGGTTTACATTCGGTTACTTGCGGTTCGAAATTATCGCTTCATTCTTGAACGGACTCGCGCTGGCCGTTATCGCGATCGGTATTTTTGTCGAAGGCATCCGACGTTTCATTAGCCCGGAACCGATTGAGCTGCCACTTATGCTGACGATCGCTACGATCGGACTCGTCGTGAATTTGACACTAACGATCGTCCTTAGCCGAAGCATGAAAGAAGAAGAAAATCTGAACGTGCAAAGCGCGCTATGGCATTTCTTCGGCGATTTGTTAAGCTCGGTTGGCGTCATCCTGTCGGCCGTCATCATTTATTTCACGGGCCTCGCTTTCTTCGATCCGCTGATCAGCATGGTCATCGGCGGCATCATATTCACCGGCGGGTTCAAGATCATCCGCGAATCGTATTCGATTCTGATGGAATCGGTGCCCGAGAAGTTCGACCTGGACGAAATCCGCCGCGATATCGCCGGGGTCGAAGGAGTTGAAGACGTGCACGAAATGCACCTGTGGACGATATCGACGGATCATTATTCGCTCACCGCCCATGTCTTCATCAACGAAAACATTCAACCGTTCTGCATCATTCTGGCCATCAATGAGAAACTAAAGGAAAAATACGGCATCACGCACTCGACGATTCAAACGGAACATGCTAAAATTCATCCGCACGGGGAATACGGCCGGGAGTTTCTTCGCCATCGGGAGGAAGAACGGTTGCAGCTTCGGCACGCAACGCCTGAAGCCGGGTCTCCCCTGCACTGATTGAATTTGACTTTGGAACATCTAAGGAGTTATCGACATCCATGTGGTTTATCATCGCAGTGCTCAGCGCAATCTTGTTCGGTCTAGCCGGCTTGTTCATGAAGGTCAGCCAGATGCGCAAAGGATCGCACGATTATTTGTTGCTGGGCTTGTACGTTTCGGGTACGATCGGTTTTTTCATCCATGCATTGGTTGAAGGGACGCTAGTCTGGAACGACTGGCGAATCTGGCTCAGCGGATTGATCATCGGCGCCGGCTCGGCCTGGGGCAACGTCGTATTCATGAAGGCGCTCGACTACGGTCCGGCCAGCTTAACTTCGCCGCTGACGAACTTGAATATCGTGCTCGTTATTTTCATGTCGACCGCATTCTACGGCGAACCGCTTGGCGCTGCGGAAATCGGCGGCATCGCGCTGCTGCTCGTCGCCGTCGCGCTCATTTCCATCCGCGGCAAGGAACCGTTGTCCGTTACGCAAAAGCGCTGGTACGGGTATGTCGCGCTAGGCGTCATTCTTTTCTCATTCCGTAACGGCGGTTTGAAGGTTACCGGCGAGCTCGGCTTAAACAATACTCCGATTTTGTTCATCAGCTATTTATTATCTATATTATGGTTCGCTTACGTTATTTACGACAAGCGTCAAAAGACCCGCCCAGTCGGCTCGACCGGGCGGGTCCAAGCAGATGAGCCGCCCTTGAAGGACGGCTCTGCCAGAACGGGCTTGCTATGGGGATTGCTTACCGGCATATTTTCTTATGCCGGCTTGCAAATGTACGCCGTCGCGCTGGACATCGGCAAAGCAAATGTCGTAGCGCCGATTTTTTCGACGAACAGTCTCGTCATCGCCATCGGATCGATCCTTCTGTTCAAAGAACGGCTCTCCCGACTGCAGCTGATTGCCTTGTTATGTCTGTTGATCGGCCTAATTCTCGTACGATTCTAACTTTTATGACTTATGCGGGGCTATCGTTGATTGATCACGGCGGCATTGCTGCCTGCACTTGCCTTGGACTTGCCCTGCCGGTTGACAATGATAATGCCGGCAACGACAAGTGAAAGAGCCAACACAACCGTCAGATGAACGGTTTCGCCAAGGAACGTCGAGGATAGAATGACGCCGAATACAGGGATCAGGAACAAATACATCGATACGGAGCCCACTTTGTTGTACTTCATCACGTTATTCCACAGCATGAACGCCGAGGCGGACAAAATCGCCAAGTACAGCAGCATCAGCAGCGTGTATGTCGTGAACTGAAACGGCAGCAGTCCCGTTCGCACAGCGCCGGCAACAACAAGCCCAAGCCCGCCGAGCAGCATCTGCTGCGAAGTCAGAGCGAACACGTTCATCCGGGACGATTCTTGCTTCGTCAATACGTTGCCGTAAGCTCCGAAGAATGCCGAGGCGAGCAGGCAAATTTCACCGAAGCCGAAGCTCAGCTGCAGCGTCGTGCCGGACAAGCAAGCCACGACAATCCCTGCGAAGCCAAGCAGCAAGCCAATCGTCTTGCGCACCGAGAAATGATCGTTCTTGTACATGAAATGCGCCAGCAGCAATTGGAAGAAAGACGTCGTACCGGCGATGATCGAGCCTTGAACGCCCGTGCTGTAGCTTAGACCGATATAAAAAAACACATATTGCAGGAACGTTTGGAATACGGCGATTTTGGTCACTTTCGCCGTTTTTCCTTTTTCGATGCCGAAATTGCGGTATACAATAAAGATCAGCAGCTGGATAATCAAGGCCGCGGCAACGAACCGGTACCCCGCGAACAACAGCTGCTTGAATATATCTTCCTTGCCGATATGCAGCGCCGCGTAACTCAGCTTAATGGCCGGATAGGCGCTTCCCCACAGCAACGAAGCCGCCGTCGCCGACAAGATGATGCCGAGCGGATGGCGGAAAAACCGTTCCGTCTTGCTTATTTCCATCTTACTTACCCTCTTCTCCCCAGAACATCAAACATCACACATTATAAATCCATCCTATTGATGATAACGGATATTTCGCTGTTGTCAATGGAAGAGGATGGCGTACAACTATCGTAAAAAAGAAAATCTTCTAAGCGTATGCACACAAAAAGAGGCGCCGCACATTCGCGGCACCTCAACATATGATCGGGAAGCAGGACGTCGATTACATGCCCAGCCATTTCTTGAATAAATGCTTAGTCGTGTCGCGGTTGATCGCCGCGATCGAGGTTGTAAGCGGAATGCCTTTCGGGCAGGAGCGCACGCAGTTCTGCGAGTTTCCGCAGCCTTCGATGCCGCCGTCCTCCATCAAGGTTTCAAGCCGCTCGTCCATGTTCATTTCGCCGGTCGGATGCGCGTTGAACAAGCGAACCTGCGAGATCGGGGCAGGTCCGATAAAGCTCGATTGATCGTTGACGTTCGGACATGCTTCCAAGCATACGCCGCAGGTCATGCATTTGGACAGCTCGTACGCCCATTGGCGTTTCGATTCCGCCATCCGCGGACCTGGGCCAAGATCGTACGTACCGTCGATCGGAATCCACGCTTTGACGCGTTTCAGTGCGTTGAACATGCGGCCGCGGTCGATGACGAGGTCACGAACAACCGGGAAGGTAGACATCGGAGCGATGCGAATCGGCTGCTCCAGCTTGTCGACAAGGGCGGAGCATGCTTGCCGGGGCTTGCCGTTGATTACCATCGAGCAAGCGCCGCACACCTCTTCCAAACAGTTGGACTCCCAGCAAACCGGGGACGTTTTGCCGCCGCTTGCATTGACCGGATTCCGCTGGATTTCCATCAGCGCACTAATCACGTTCATATTCGGACGGTAAGGCACTTCGAATTCTTCCGTATACGACTTCGCGTTCGGATTATCCTTACGCGTGATGATAAACTTTACGGTTTTTTGTGCAACGTTCGTAGCAGCCATCGTTATTCTCCTTTCTTCTTGTTGGCCGAGTAGTCGCGTTTACGCGGCTTGATCAGCGATACGTCAACATCTTCGTACGTGATTTGCGGACCTTCCGGCGTAAACTTCGCCTTCGTCGTTTTCATGAATTGTTCGTCGTCGCGATCCGGGAATTCCGGCTTGTAGTGAGCGCCGCGGCTTTCGTTCCGCATCAGCGCTCCGACCGTCATCGCTTCGGACAGCTCCAGCATGTTCCACAGCTGGCGCGTGAACGCGACGCCTTGGTTGTTCCAGCGCGCCGTATCGGTCATGTTGATGTTGCGGTAACGCTGCTTCAATTCCTTGATCTTGTTGACCGTTTCTTGCAGCTTGTTATTATAGCGAACAACCGTCATGTTGTTCGTCATCCATTCGCCGAGCTCTTTGTGCAGCACATAAGCGTTCTCCGTGCCGTCCGATTTGAGCAAGCCTTCGTACTTGTCGGCTTGAAGCTTCTGTTCGCGCTCGAACACGCTAGAGGAAACGTCTTCCGCGGATTTCTTCAAGCCTTTAATATATTCGATCGCTTTCGGACCCGTAACCATGCCGCCGAAAATCGCCGACAACAGCGAGTTTGCGCCAAGACGGTTCGCCCCGTGGTATTGGTATTCACATTCGCCGCAAGCGAACAAGCCCGGAATGTTCGTCATTTGGTTGTAATCGACCCACATGCCGCCCATCGAGTAGTGAACCGCAGGGAAAATTTTCATCGGAATTTTCCGAGGGTCGTCGCCCATGAATTTCTCGTAAATTTCGATGATGCCGCCGAGCTTGATGTCAAGCTCCTTCGGATCTTTATGCGACAAGTCGAGGTAAACCATGTTCTCGCCGTTGATGCCGAGCTTCTGGTCGACGCACACCGAGAATATTTCGCGCGTAGCGATATCCCGCGGCACCAAGTTGCCGTACGCCGGATATTTCTCTTCCAGGAAGTACCAAGGCTTGCCGTCTTTGTACGTCCAAATCCGTCCGCCTTCGCCGCGAGCCGATTCCGACATCAAGCGCAGCTTGTCGTCGCCTGGAATCGCCGTCGGGTGAATTTGAATGAACTCGCCGTTCGCGTAGTAAACGCCTTGTTGATACAATGCGCTGGCCGCCGTACCCGTGTTGATGACCGAGTTCGTCGTTTTGCCGAAAATGATGCCGGGACCGCCCGTCGCCATAATGACCGCATCGGCCGGGAACGTCCGCGTATCCATCGAACGCAGGTCTTGCGCCGCGATGCCGCGGCAAACGCCCTCGTCGTCGATGACGGCGGACAGAAACTCCCAATGCTCGTACTTCGTGACGATGCCGGCCGCTTCATGGCGGCGCACTTGCTCGTCGAGCGCGTACAGCAGCTGTTGCCCTGTCGTCGCGCCCGCAAAAGCGGTACGGTGATATTGCGTGCCGCCGAACCGGCGGAAATCGAGCAAGCCTTCCGGCGTCCGGTTGAACATAACGCCCATCCGGTCCATCAAGTGAATAATGCCAGGGGCCGCTTCGCACATCGCTTTAACCGGCGGTTGGTTCGCCAGGAAGTCTCCCCCGTAAATCGTATCGTCAAAATGCTCCCACGGCGAATCGCCTTCGCCTTTCGTATTCACCGCGCCGTTGATGCCGCCTTGCGCGCACACGGAGTGGGAACGTTTAACCGGAACTAATGAAAACAAATCGACATGCACGCCGGCCTCCGCCGCTTTAATGGTCGCCATTAAGCCGGCCAAGCCTCCGCCTACAACGATAATTTTTGATTTAGCCATTGCCGATCCTCCTTACCCTGCCGAAACTGCCGACTGAATGGTGTCTGCTGCCGCAGCAAATTCGTCGCCGCTGAATGCGAACAGCGACAAGATGAACATGACAGAAACGATCACGAAAATCCCCATGCAAATATAGCTGGACACGCGCTGCGCACGCGGCCCTACAGTGATGCCCCAGCTTACGAAGAACGACCATAAGCCGTTGCTGAAGTGGAATACCGCGCAGATGACCGCGATCGCATACAGAACGAAATATATCGGGTTCGATAGCAATTCGTGCATGCGTGTGCCGACATCCAGCTGCTCGACGTTGCCGAGAGCGACTTGAAAACGCGTATCGTAAAAATGCCAGAACACGAAAATAAACGTAATCACGCCGGTAACCCGCTGGAGCATAAACATGACGTTGCGGCCATAACCGTAACTCGATACGTTGTTTTTCGACTGATACGCTACATACAGACCATAGACCCCATGATACAAAAGCGGCAGCCAAATGCCGAACAGCTCGAGGAAAAAGACAAGCGGCAGATCGTGCAGCCCTTTTACGCTATCTACGAAGCCTTGCTTGCCGCCTTCGACTGCCGAGTAGTTCGTAATCACGTGCTCGATGATGAAGAAACCGAGCGGAATGACCCCCAGCAAGGAATGCAGCTTCCTCGAATAATAAGAATTTCCTTTCATAAACCTGCGTTCTCCTTTCCAATGTTGCGTGTCCGTGATCAAAACCAAATAACATTGTACTCTTCGCCGGGAAGAGCGTCAACAAATTGTGCCAAAACATTCATCAAAAGATCACGTTTCGACACGCTGCCCGAAGGACGGGATTTTTCATGCAAACTTGCCTTGTGAACAATTTGTGTCACTACCATATTACTCTTTTATCGCTTATAATGGAAATGCTTCTTTCTTATTAATCGTTATGCGTTTTTCGAATAAGACCAACGGCAAGGATGTGACTTTCCATGTTGGAAGAAATGGACGTCTTCGCAACCGTCGTAGAGCAGTCCAGTTTGAATAAAGCTTCGCAAGTGCTGAATTTATCGCAGCCCGCATTGTCGCGCAAAATCGCCAAGCTGGAGCAGAACTTGGGCGTCGAGCTGTTCAAGCGCAACGGCAAACGGCTGGAGCTGACCCGGATCGGGCAGATCAGCTACGAGTTCGCGCTGAAGATGCGCCAGCAGCATCGCGAGTACTTGCAGGCGATCGCCGACGACCAAATCGCCGGCAAAAGCAGCATTACGATCGGCGCAAGCTTGACGACGCTGCAGTCGACGCTGCCCGAGATGATCTCGATGTACACGCGCAGCCATCCCGAAGCGGACATTAAGGCGGTCACCGGCAAAACGCATGAGATCGTGACGCTTGTGAAGGAGAACAAAGTCGATATCGGCCTTGTCGCTTCGCAAATCAACCAACCCGGATTAAATTGCGTCCCGCTGTTCGACGATCACCTCTGTCTCGTCATGCCCAAGCATCATTTCATTCTCGGCAAAACGTCGGATAATATCGACGTCCTGAACGGACTGCCGATGATCGTATTCTCCAAGGGCACCTGGTATCGGATATTGACTGACGAGCTGTTTCACAGCTATGCCATCATGCCCGACATCAAAATGGAAATCGACAGCTTCGAGGCGATCATTCGTCTCGTGTCGCCATGCAAAGCGGCTACGCTGCTGCCCCGCTCCTACCTGCGTCCCAACCTGCTTGAGGACAACGAACTCGTCGTCATGAGCATCCGGGAGCTGGAGCAGACGAAACGGACAACGTCACTCGTCTTCGGCGACGAAACGATGCTCAGCTTGGCGACGCGCCACTTGATCGAAGAGGCGAAGGCCTATTTCAAGCGTCCTGCCGTGACATGACGATTATTTGCCCGTATTTCTTACAATCCCCACAATCATCCATCGGTATACAAGATTGAACCAAAAAAGAGCTTATCGACAAACGATCGATAGGCTCTTTCTCTTCCTTCTTAAGTTAATGCTTCTGGGATTCCGACTTCTCCTCCAAGCCGAGCTTTCTCGCCATCCACGCCGTCGTGCTCGCTTGAACCAATATCGTGAGCATGATGGCCATAAACGTCACCGAAGCGACGATATCGGCGTGTGCAACACCCAGACCGGCTACTAAACCCGACAGGGCTGCAGGAATGACGCCGGTTTCGCGAACCCAGATCATGAACAGCAGCTCGTTTCGCGTCCATTCGGCACGCAGATCCGGAAGCGCCGACGCGTACACGGTCAGCGGCCGTGCGATAAACATCAGAACAAGCACAACCGCAATGCTCGGCCACAAATATTGGTACAATATCGCAAAATTGACCTGACTGCCCAGCAATATAAAAATAAGCATCCGCATGATGACCGTGACGTTTTCGGAGAAATGGTCCATTTCATGCCGCTTGTCCGTCATATGCAAACCGAACAAATGCGAGTTGCCCCATATAAGTCCTGCCGCGAACGTCGCCATAAACCCGCTCACATGCAGCGTATCCCCGATCAAATAAGAAGCAAGAGCCGTCATGATCATGGCAATGGTCGTATATTCGCGCAGCAAGCCCAGCTTGAAGTGCGCCACGAGAAATGCAGCCGCAAAGGAGACGAAGCAGCCGACGGCGATGCCGCCGAACGCCATCTTCAAAAATTCCAATATGCTGTCGGCAAGCGAAAACGTTCCTGTTCCCATGATGATGCCGAGTACGGCGAAGGTCATAATCGAACCCGTCGCGTCGTTGAACGCCGATTCGCTTTCGACCGTTTCCCGGACTTTCTCGCGAATTTTGACCTGCTTAAAAACCGGAATAATCGAAGCCGGATCGGTGGAAGCGATAATCGAACCGATCAGCAAAGCGTACATCCAGTCGATGCCGAACAACAGCTTCGTCGCGACGCCCACAACGGCAACCGTTATAATGACCCCGGTCACACTTAAGAGCGTGAGCGAAACCCACACCTTCTTGAGACCGCTCAGCCGGATATTTCTCCCGCCGTCGAACAAGATGAGCGCGGATCCCGCCGTCAGAATCAACTGGTTCGTTAGCGAAGCGCTCGTTTCGTTAATGAGATGAAAGCCTTGCCCGACGATCATGCCGGCCACGATGAACAAGACGACGTCAGGGATTTTGAGCCACTGCGCAAGACGTCCCGACACCATGCCCAAGGCAAATATAAAGATGAGCAAATACAAAATATGATGAATGACTGCTGTAGCCGTTGTTTCCAAAAAACGCTCACCTCAATGGAAGCTTACCACTTTTCGTCAAGTTCAATACACACTTTATCGGATGACGGTATGCTCGAATTCTTCGATTTGTTCGTTCGTGCCGATGAGCACCATGACGTCTTTTTCGTTCAGCACGTCGCCTGCCGTCGGGGCAATGATAACGCCGGACTTCTTGTTGATGGCCACGATGCTGCAGCCGAAGCGCGCCCGCATATTGAGATCCTGGAGCGATTTGCCGGAAAGGCATTTCGGAACCGACAGCTCGGCGATCGTATAATCGTTCGACAGCTCGATATAATCCAGCAAGTTCGGCGAAACAAGCTGGTGAGCGACGCGAATGCCCATATCCCGCTCCGGATAAATGACCCGGTCGACGCCGACCTTCTCCAGCACCCGGCCATGCAGCTCCGACAGCGCTTTGGCGACGACGGTTTTGACGCCCAAATCCTTCAGCAAAATCGCCGCCATGATGCTGGCCTGGATATCGTCTCCGATCGCGACGACGCCGCAGTCGAAATTGCGGACGCCAAGCGACCTTAGCACCTCTTCGTCCGTTGCGTCCGCGACGACGGCATGCGTCAGAACATGACTCATCTCGTCCACCGTTTCTTCGTCCCGGTCGATGCCAAGCACCTCATGCCCCAAATTGATCAGCTCGCGACCGATGCTGGAGCCGAACCGCCCTAAACCGATAATTGCAAATTGACTTGCCTCCATTGCGAATTCTCCTTATCCAATAATAATTTTTCCTTCCGGGTGACGGTACAATTCTTTTTCTGTTTTTGGCTGAAGCGCATAAGCAAGCGTCAACGGCCCTAACCGCCCGGCAAACATCATGAGTGCAATGCATATTTTTCCGAACACCGTCAAATGGATCGTCAGTCCCATCGTCAAGCCGACCGTACCGAACGCCGACGTCGTTTCGAATAATATCATGAGAAAATTGTGGTCCTCCGTCGTCGACAATACCATCGAAACGATGACGACGAGGGATAATGCGAGTAACGTAATCGTCAATGCTTTAAAAATCCGGTCCTTCGCCAGCCGGTATTGGAACAGCACGATGTCTTCCTTCCCGCGAATCATCGCGATAACCGCCCCGATCAGCGTCGTAAAGGTTGTCGTCTTGATCCCGCCCCCGGTGGAGCCCGGCGATGCGCCGATGAACATGAGTATAATCATAAAAAATTGCGATGCCTGACGCATGGAACCGATATCGAGCGTATTGGCTCCGGCCGTACGAGGAGTAACCGACTGGAAAAACGAGCCTAATATTTTGCCGGCCCAATTTAAGCTGCCGAGCGTCTTCGGATTCGAGTATTCGAAAATAAAAATAACGACGGCGCCGAATACGATCAGAAAAGCGGTCATGGACAATACGACCTTCGAATGCAGCGACAACCGGCGATGTTTGCGGTATTCAATGATATCCGACATGACGATGAAACCGATCCCGCCAAGGACGATCAATCCCATGGCCACCACGTTGACGACAAAATCGTCGACAAACGGCATCAAGCTTCCGAAATTGCCGAACAAGTCGAAGCCGGCATTGTTGAACATGGAGACGGCATGGAAAATGCCGTAATAAATCGCCTTTCCCGGCGACATATCGAACGACCAGCGCGTCGCAAAAATTACGGCAGCTGCTCCTTCGATGGCAAGCGAATAAATAATCACTTTGCGAATCAGCCTGACGATGCCTTCCATACTGTTCTGGTTCATCGCTTCCTGCAGAATCAGCCGGTCGCGCAGCGATATCTTCTTGCGGAGCATAATCGCGAACAGCGTCGCCATCGTCATGAAGCCGAGTCCGCCTACCTGTATCAGCAGCATGATGACGACCTGGCCGAACATCGTAAAGTGCGTCCCCGTGTCGACAACGACAAGTCCGGTTACGCACGTAGCCGAAGTTGCGGTAAACAACGCGTCGATGAACGGGAGCGATTGCCCGTCCGTTGACGCCACCGGCAGCGATAACAAGACCGCGCCGATCAGAATAATGAGAGCAAATCCGGTAGCCAGGATTTGCGGCGGCGTAAGCCGGGGCAGCTTCGACTTCGTGTTTTTCAAATTCAATTCCACCTTTTTGCAAAATACAAAAAAACGACACGGGAAGCCCATGCCGTTTTTAATGGTTGAGTTATCCTGTCGCAAAGCCTACGAGGTTAGCTGACGGATTCGGGTACTACAGTTACCCTATTTGCCTTGTTCGGCAAAATTCACCCCAATTACATGGTTCCCCCGTTTTCGGTAAGAAATTCGGCTTCTATTCAATTTCAAATCGTTTCGTATCACTTTCAAAATAATTTCATTCCCGATTATAATCCCTGTACGGCAGAATCACAAAGTCGTTTTTTTGCGAAATCGGCTTGAATTCAGTTGAATTCGCCGATTTTGACTCATCCGGGACGTTGTTTGTTCGGCGTATGGATATTTATCCTGCATCTATGTTATTTTATAGAAATATAAGTGAAAATTATCGAGGAAAAGAGGGTATCCATTGACCGAGTTACGTTCTCATGTTCCCTACACCAAGCTCATCATACTCGCAGTCATCAGCGTCGTATTATTTATCGCCATCCAAATCGCCCCATCTCTCATGCTTTCTTCCGATGGGCCGGGAAACGTGATCAGCAAGGAACGAGCTTCGGACATTAGCCGGGAGTATATCGCCAAGACGTTCGGCGAAGAAACCGAAATCACCAATGTTACATACCAGACGTTCGCCGACATCACCGGTTATTTCGAGAAACATAACTTTACCAAAGCTTATCATCAGAAATATGAAACGAAATATCCCGTCGATTATTATCTCGTTGAAGCGAAGTCCACCCAAAGCGAGTCGTTGTACGCCATTCGGCTGCATATGACCAAAGGAACCGTCGTCGGTTGGACGAAAACGCCGAAAGTCGAGCCTGCGGCCGGCATGCCGGATAGTTCGCAAGTCGATGCCGCGAAGCAGTTTGCAGCCGGACAAGGCTATGATATCGACAAGCTGGCTCTGGATGATAAGCGGTCTTCCAAGGGAGAAGTGGTGCTTCAGGATAAGGACGTAGCGTTCGGCGATTCCGTCCTGCTGCTCCGGATCGGCGTGGCGCAAAGCACGGTCAATGCGTTCCTGCCCGAATTCTCGGTTCCTCAAGACCAACTGAACTATGTCAATCAGCAGAAAAATATCGGCCAGTGGCTGTATTACGCCGGATTCACTCTGTTTTCCATTGTGCTCGGAATCGCCGCACTCGTCTATATGATCGTCCGGCGCAAGGATGTCCACTTCAAACGCGGTATTTTGCTGTCGATCCTCTTTTTTGTCATTTATTGCATCAATATCGTCAACATGTATCCTTGGCTCATTTCGCAATACGGCAACAAAGCCGCCGTTATGATCGGGATTTTTATTACGTGCCTCTATATGGCTCTCCTGGCCGGCATCATCTACATATCGCTCGCCGCCGGGGATCAAATGTGGCGTTCCGTCGGTTTTCGTTCCTGGGCGCGCTGGCGCGAGCCTGGATTCGGCAGCCATATGATACAGGCGATCAAGCTAGGGTACTTATTCGGATTGATCGTTCTGGGGGCGCAATCCGTCGTCTTCTTCGTAGAAGACAAAGTGCTCCATATGTGGATGACCGGTTATCCCGATTCGTCGCCGTACAACATGCTGTGGCCTTGGCTGTTTCCGCTTGCGGCATGGTGCGCCGCCATTCAAGAGGAAGCCGTCTACCGGATGTTCGGCACCGTATTTTTCAAAAAAATATTCCGTAACACGTTCGTCGCCGTCCTGGTATCCAACTTCATCTGGGCGACCGGCCATGCGCTGTATCCGGTGTACCCGATGTATTCGCGCGTCATCGAGCTGACGCTGCTCGGCTTTATATTCAGCTTCGTCTACTTGCGCTACGGGTTTATTGCCGCCGTTATGATGCATGCGGTCATGGACAGCATCCTGATGGGCATCTCCATGTTCGGGCTCGGCACCGGATTTGATGTCGTGATGGGCGTCGTATACATGCTGCTGCCGGGAGTCGTGGGATTAGGACTTGCTTTCCTGCATGCAAAATTTTGGAAAGCGCCGAAAACGCCGGAGAGGCCGGCGCCTTCTCCGGAACAGGAAGAAGCTCCGCAGCTTAATCCTGCGGAGCCTGATTTTCCCGGAGCGCGGATATAATTTGCTCCGCTAGTTTTTCACCGATTTTGAGAGGCTTGAAGTCTTCGACTGAGGCCTCTCTTATTTTTTTGATCGAGCCAAAATGCTTGAGCAGCTGCTTCCTTCGCTTCTCGCCGATTCCCGGTATCGCGTCGAGCTGGGAGACGGTCATCGACTTGGCCCGGGTTTCGCGGTGGAACGTAATCGCGAAGCGGTGGACCTCCTCCTGAATCCGCTGCAGCAAATAAAATTCCTGGCTGTCCCTCGGCAGCGGCACCGTTTCCGGTGGATCGCCGATCATGAGCTGCGCCGTCTTATGCTTGTCGTCCTTAACGAGGCCGCAGACGGTAAGGTAAAGCCCCAGCTCGTTCTCCAGCACGTCGACCGCCGCGGAAATTTGACCTTTGCCTCCGTCCACGACGATCAAATCCGGCAGCGGCAGGTTTTCCTTGAGCACCCGTTCATACCGGCGGCGAATGACCTCCCGCATCGTTTCGTAATCGTCCGGGCCTTGCACGGTTTTGATTTTATATTTACGGTACTCCTTGCGGTCAGGCTTGCCGTCCGTAAAAACGACCATCGCCGACACCGGGTCCGTCCCTTGGATGTTGGAGTTATCGAACGCCTCGATCCGGTGCGGCGTTCCCGTCCCGATCCAGCTGCCGAGGTTCTCGACCGCCTTCACGGTACGCTCCGCATCGCGCTCGATCAGCCGGAATTTCTCGTCCAGCGCCACGCGCGCGTTGTCGATCGCCATATCGACGGCTTTCCGCTTCAAACCGCGCTGCGGCATGTGCACCTTCACCTTCAGCCACGATTGGAGCATGCCGCGTACATCCGTTTTTTCGCCGGCTTCGGACTCGTCCTGATCGGCGCCCTCCGCCTCCGCCTCCGCCGGCAATTCCGATTCTGAGGCTTTCGTAGCCGCCGGAGCTTGGTCGGCTTCTGCCGGCTCAAGAATTTGATCGGGTTCCGGCGATTCCGGAGCGATGGCGACGGCAACGGCAGCTGCCGCAGGCAGCGGGGTTTCGGTCGCACCGGACGGCTGTACATTCTCCGCTGCTTGCTGCTCTGCTGACCCGTTTTCCAGACGGGCGTCCGCCGGGATGAAAATTTCTTTCGGCAGCGCCGGATTATCGCTGTAATACTGCGTCACGAACGTAATAAAGTCATCGTATTCGTCGCCGTAATACGGGAATACCGATGCGTGGCGCTCGATCATTTTACCCTGGCGCATATAGAGAATTTGCACGCACATCCAGCCTTTATCGACCGCGTAACCGAATACGTCGCGATCCAGCGCGTCGTTCATCGTAATCTTCTGCTTCTCCATGACCGCATCGATATTGATGATTTGATCGCGGAATTCTTTGGCCCGCTCGAAGTTAAGCTCTTCGGCGGCCTCCTGCATTTTTCGCGTCAGCTCGCGTTTGATTTCGTCATGCCCGCCGTTCAGAAATCGGCTGATCTCCTGCACCATCTGGTCGTATTGCGCCGTCTCCACCTCGAATTCGCAAGGTGCGATGCACTGCCCGAGATGGTAATACAGGCATACTTTGTCCGGCAGCGTTTTGCACTTGCGCAGCGGATACAACCGGTCGAGCAGCTTCTTCGTCTGCTGGGCGGCGAATGCGTTCGGGTATGGGCCGAAATATTTAGCCTTATCCTTAATGATTTTGCGCGTCACTTCGAGGCGCGGATGGCGCTCGTTCGTGATTTTGATATACGGAAACGATTTGTCGTCCTTCAGCAGAACGTTGTATCGCGGATGATACTGCTTGATCAGATTGCACTCCAGAATCAAGGCTTCCATGTTGCTTGCGGTAACGATATATTCAAAATCGCAAATTTCGGCGACGAGCCTTTGGGTTTTGCCCCCGTGGCTGCCCGTAAAGTACGACCTGACGCGGTTTTTCAGGACCTTCGCCTTGCCGACGTAAATGATCGTCCCTTCGTTATTTTTCATCAAATAACAACCGGGCTTATCCGGCAGCAGCGACAGCTTATGACGGATCGTTTCCTGCACTTTATCGCTGCGGCTGCCATAATCTTGCTCCGACATCATGCTTTCCCCTCTTCCACATGCTTTGAGCTTATTGTATCATACGAACCGATGTGCGTAACAGGCGAACACGGCTGGAAGGTCAACCAAACGTCCCGTGCATGCCAAAAACCGTGTATGCAAAAAGGCTCTCCTTCAGCATAGAGCCGAGGGAGAGCCTTGAACGAAGCGATATCCGATTACACGTGGCGGGTAACGACGTTCTTAAGCGCGTCTTTGGAATTGAAACCAACGACTTTGTCGACCGGTTGGCCGTCTTTGAACACGATCAGCGTCGGGATGCTCATGACGCCGAAACGAGCTGCGGATTCCGGATTGTCGTCTACGTTCACCTTCGCGATTTTCACTTGATCGCCGATTTCTTGGTCAAGCTCTTCCAGAACCGGAGCAATCATCTTGCAAGGGCCGCACCAAGGCGCCCAAAAATCGACTAAAACCGTTCCTTGGCTTTCGACTTCCGCTTGGAACGATTGATCGGATACATTAACAATAGCCATGTTTATAACCTCCTATTGAACACACGTATATTTCACTGTCAACAAGTAAAGTATACCACAAAGCCGAAAAATATGCGAAGACCAGCCTTCAAATGTCTTACAATTGTCACTTTCGGATGCTTTACAACGAAGCCGGAAGTTAGTTATACTATAGAGTAATTAGGTAAACCCTACAATAGAACGGCATTCGACGGGGGATGTCACTTGAATTTAGGAGGCTATTATGGAAACGAACGCAAAAGACCCAAGACAGCATATTAACGAAGAGCCGCGCGACGATTTCGGCGATTTGATGATGGGCTTCGGCGGCATGGCAGGTTTCATGCTTCTTATTGCCATTATCGCGACGGTAATCGCCCTTTTCGTAAAATAAATCCACATCATAAACGTTAGCCCTCGAGCTTCCAGCCGGAAGAACGAGGGCTTTGTTTATTGGGCCGAGAGACGTTTATTTGGAAACGCGCAGGTTTCTAGCCTCCGCTTCGCGCTGCCGGATCACTGCGGGCGCCTGGTTGTCGAACCGCTTCCGTTCCGTCCGGTCAATCTGTACGATTTTGCCGTCATGTACCGTAATTTGCACCGTTCCGTATTCTAATCCGTTTACGCTCGCGATAATTCGATTTAACCAAACCTCATCCAATTCCAGCGGTTTCGACATCCGAACAACCTCCTATATTGAAAAATGATTGCATTCCAAATTAAATAATTGTATTCCCATAATAATAGTCGGATTTATAGATAAAATTATGATAGCATCCTTTCGGAGCTATCGTCAATCGGCAATTCTCACGCCTCGTCCGCCGAGGAATGATCGCGCTGCTTCCACTCCACGATGCTCTTTACGATCAACGTGACGACCGCCAGCATAACAAGCAGCGATGCTACCGCAAATGCAGCCGAAAATTGATATTCGTTATACAATATTTCGATATGCAGCGGCAGCGTGTTCGTTTCGCCGCGAATGTGCCCGGACACGACCGACACGGCGCCGAATTCGCCCATGGCACGGGCGTTGCACAAAATGACGCCGTATAAAAGGCCCCACTTGATATTCGGCAGCGTCACACGCCAGAAGATGCGCCAGCCGGACGCGCCGAGCGTCACTGCCGCTTCTTCTTCCTGCGTTCCCTGTGAATCCATCAGCGGAATCAGCTCGCGGGCGACAAACGGGAACGTGACGAAGATGGTCGCCAGCACGAGTCCCGGCAGGGCGAACACGATCTGGATGTCGTGCTCGTCGAGCCAAGGGCCGAGCAGCCCTTGCGCGCCGAACAACAGCACGTAGATCAAACCGGAGATGACCGGCGAGACGGCAAAGGGCAAATCGATCAGCGTGAGCAGCACGTTTTTGCCGCGGAAACGGAATTTGGCGATCGCCCAAGCGGCCGCCAGGCCGAACACCGTATTGAGCGGTACCGCGATCAACGCGACGATCAAGGTCAAATATAGCGCGGACAGCGCATCCGGCTCCGTAATGGCTGCGATGTAGACCTCGTAGCCTTGCTTCAGCGCTTCCACGATAACGGATGCCAGCGGCAGCAGGACGACCAGTCCGAGAAACAAAAGCGCGATTCCGATCAATATCCACCGGATGAAGGGCGCTTCCGTCAAATGATGCTGTTTTGAAGGCAATCGAGCCGTCGCAGGCAGCTTCGTCGAAACATATCCGGCCATAATAGAATAATCCCCTCCTTTTGGGTGGTTGAATTAACGAACTGCGAGACGCTTGTTCATTCGCCATTGCAAGAAGTTGATGAGCAGCAGCAAAATAAACGAAATGATCAGCATGACCAAAGCAATCGCCGTCGCCCCGGCGTAGTCGTATTGCTCCAGCTTCGTCATGATGAGCAGCGGAGCGATCTCCGTTTTGAGCGGCATGTTGCCGGAGATGAACACAACCGAGCCGTATTCCCCGATGCCGCGCGCGAAGGCGAGCGCAAAGCCGGTGAGCAGCGGCGGCAGCAGCTCCGGAAGGATGACGGAGCGGAACGTTCGCCAACGGTAGGCGCCAAGCATCGTCGCCGCTTCCTCGACCTCCTGCTCCAGATCGTGCAGCACCGGCTGTACGGTGCGCACGACAAAGGGGAGGCCGATGAATACGAGGGCGATAACGATGCCGATCGGCGTATAGGCGACTTTGATGCCAAGCGGCTCCAGCAGGCTGCCGATCCAGCCGGTCGGCGCGTAAATCGCCGTCAGGGCGATCCCCGCTACCGCCGTCGGCAGGGCAAACGGCAGGTCGACGAGGCCGTCGATCAGCTTCTTGCCGAAAAACCGGTAGCGGACAAGCACCCAAGCGAGCAGCAGGCCGAACACCGCATTGATGAGCGCCGCGGCGAAGGCGGTCAGGAAGCTGATCCGGTAAGAGGCGAGAACGCGCTCGCTCGCAATCGTCGCCCAGAACTGCTCCCAGCTTAAGCCCGCGGTTTTGACGATCAATCCGCCGAGCGGAATCATAACGATGATGCTTAAATATAAAATCGTGTAGCCCAGCGACAGCCCGAATCCGGGGAGCACGCGGTGCGGCTTTAGCTTTTTCATTGGCTGCTCACTCCACCCCGGTTATTTGCCTGGCGTATAAATCTGATCGAAGATGCCGCCGTCGGCGAAGTGCTTTCTCTGCGCCTCCTGCCAACCGCCAAAGTCGTTATCGATGGACAGCATTCGAATGTCCGGGAACTGCTCCTTGTATTGCTCCAGCACCGAGGCAAGTCGCGGACGGTAATATTCCTTCGCGGCGAGCTGCTGTGCTTCTTCGGTATATAAGTAGTCCAAATACGCCTCCGCCGCTTCGCGCGTGCCGTGATTGTCGACGACTTTATCTACGACGGCGACCGGCGGTTCGGCCAAAATGCTGAGCGAAGGGTATACGATCTCGAATTTGTCCTTGCCAAGCTCGTTAATGGACAACAGCGCTTCGTTCTCCCAGGCGATCAGGACGTCGCCGATGCCGCGTTCCACGAACGTCGTCGTTGATCCGCGTGCGCCGGAATCAAGCACCGGCACGTTTTTGAACAGCTGGCTGACGAACTCTTTCGCTTTTGCTTCGTCTTGATTGTTTTGCTCGAGCGCATAACCCCACGCGGCCAAGTAGTTCCAACGGGCGCCGCCGGACGTTTTCGGATTCGGCGTGATGACCTGAACGCCTTCGCGGATCAGGTCGTTCCAGTCTTTGATCCCCTTCGGATTGCCTTTGCGCACGAGGAACACGATCGTTGACGTGTAGGGCGAGCTGTTGTTTTCGAGCTTTTGCTGCCAGCCCTCGTTAATAAGTCCCTTCTCCTGAATCGCATCGATATCGTATCCGAGCGCCAGCGTTACAACATCGGCCTTGAGTCCGTCGATAACGGCGCGGCTTTGCTTGCCCGACCCGCCGTGAGATTGCTTGATCGTGACCGTCTGTCCCGTCTTGTCTTTCCAATACGATGCGAACAATTTGTTAAAAGCTTCATAGAATTCCCTCGTCGGATCGTAGGAAACGTTCAGCAGCTCGACAGGCTTGCTGTAATCGGTTTTCGTTTCCCCGGCGTTGCCTAAATTCGTCGTTTCTCCTGCGCCCTCGCCTTGCGCTCCGGTGCTTTTGCCGCATCCCGTGACCACCGCCGCCGCCAAAGCAAAGACCAGTACGAACAAAACCAGCTTGTTCTTCATCTTGCATCATTCTCCCCTCGTGGAATAGAATTTCAACCGACAGTGGAAGGCTGGCGACCGCAAGGATAAACGGCTTGCGCTGCCTTAACGGCATTGGCGCCTCGTTTACCATTGAAGATAAGATCGTTGCCGTTTATAACGGATACCGTCTTATACAAAAAAGACAACCTGAAGAAGAATGAAGTACGCGTGTCGTCGTCGACATACGTTCCATCGGTTCCTTCCTCCGGTTGTCCGGTAGGCCATCTCATATTATTCCAACTGTTTTAATCGGATTTGATAATCGTATTGTAGCAAAGCGTACAAAAATTTGTCAACATAAAAATTCATAGTTGACAGGTCGGATTAGTGTGATTTATAGTTATCGCATTGCAGTACGAAGCACCGACTGGATGACCAGAGGTCTCATATCCGTAGAAGCGCACCTACACGCGCGGCGGACGATGAGGCCTCTCTTTTTTTACACATTACACAAACTTTAAAGGAGTCGATTGTCATGAAGAAAAAATGGAGTCAATGGTTCACCGTCTTATCGCTTATTATCGCTTTATCCGTCACCTCGTCAGTCACCGCATTCGCCGAAGCGAAAAAAGCGCAGCCCAAAAACGTAGAGCTGCTCAACGTTTCCTATGATCCGACCCGCGAGCTGTACGTCGATTTCAACAAAGCGTTCGCCGCCTATTGGAAGAAAAAAACCGGCCAAACCGTCACGATCAAACAATCGCACGGCGGTTCCGGCAAGCAAGCCCGCTCCGTTATCGACGGTTTGCAAGCCGATGTCGTGACGCTGGCGCTTGGCTATGACGTCAGCGCAGTCGAAAAGGCCGGACTGATCAAAGCCGGCTGGGAGAAGCGCCTGGCTCACAACAGCTCGCCCTACACATCGACGATCGTATTCCTCGTCCGCAAGGGCAATCCGAAAAAAATCAAAGACTGGAACGACTTGATCCGTGAAGGCGTTCAAGTCATTACGCCGAATCCGAAAACGTCCGGCGGCGCGCGCTGGAACTATTTGGCCGCATGGGGTTATGCGCTTAAGCATAACAACAACAGCGAAGACAAGGCCAAGGAGTTCGTAGCCAGCCTGTTCAAAAACGTGCCGGTGCTCGATTCCGGTGCACGCGGATCAACGACGACGTTCGTGGAACGCGGCATCGGCGACGTCCTGATCGCCTGGGAGAACGAAGCTTACCTGGCGCTCAAGGAAAACGCCGGCAAATTCGAAATCGTCACGCCGTCGCTGAGCATCTTGGCTGAACCTCCGGTCGCCGTCGTCACCAAAAACGTGGAAAAGCACAAAACACGCGAAGTAGCCGCAGCTTATCTGGACTATCTGTATACGGAAGAAGGGCAACGCATCGTCGCCAAAAATTTCTACCGCCCGACGAATGCAAAAGTGGCCAAAGAGTTCGGAAAGCAGTTCCCTAAGCTCGACCTGATCACGATTCGCGATTTCGGCGGCTGGGATAAAGCGCAGACGACGCATTTCAACGATAACGGCATCTTCGATCAAATTTACCAAGGGCAATAAACTGGTAGCCTAAAGGACGATGCTGCCATCTCGAACATCCGCCTTCTTAAGCATAAAAAACCATGCCCGAGCCAAATTTGCTCGGGCATGGTTTTTTTGTGCGGATTAAATCCAGTGGTGCCTGTATGCCATTCATGTTGCCCGGATTAAGGCGTCAGCTCCTCCAGCCCGTTCATGTACTTCCGCAGCGCAGGCGGGATATATACCGAACCGTCGGCCCGCTGGTGGTTCTCCAGCAGCGGAATAAGGATACGCGGCGTCGCGACAGCCGTATTGTTCAGCGTATAGCAATATTGCAGCTGGCCGTCCTCGTCCCGATACCTGATGTTCGAACGTCGCGCCTGAAAATCGAGCAAGAGCGACGACGAGTGAGTTTCCCCATAGCTGCCGCGGCTTGGCATCCATGTTTCGATGTCGTACTGCTTGTAATTTTTGAGCGACAAGTCGCCGGTACAGACGGCTACGAGGCGATACGGCAGCTCCAGCAGCCGCATGAGCTCCTCCGCGTTTGCGGTAATCTCCCGCATCATTTGCTCCGCGACCGAAAGATTGTTCTTGCATAGGATGACCTGCTCCACCTTGGCGAACTGATGGACGCGATATAGCCCTCTTACATCGCGTCCGGCCGAACCGGCTTCCTTGCGGTAGCAGTTTGATACGGCGGCAAGCCGGATCGGCTCGCTCACGTCAACGATTTCATCGCTGTAATATGCGACTAGCGGCACCTCGGCCGTTCCTGCAAGCCATCCTCCGCCGCCGGTCAGCTCATACGTCTGATCGCGGCCTTGCGGGAAAAACCCTGTGCGCATAAGCGCTTCTTCGCGTACGATCAGCGGAACGTCCATCACCGTATACCGCCGCTCGGCAAGCAGGTCGATCGCGAGCTGCTGTACCGCCCGGTGCAGATACAATCCCGCCCCGGTCAGGAAGTAGTTCCTCGTCCCCGCAACCTTCACGCCGCGAAGCATATCGAACAGCTTCATCGCTTCGCCAAGCGCAACGTGATCCTTAGCTTCAAAGTCGAACTCAGGCGGCTTGCCAATCCGCTTCAGCTCTACATTGTCCGCATCCGAATCGCCGACCGGCGTATCGTCCGACACGATATTCGGCACATTCTCCATCAGCTCCCGATAAGCCGTTTCCGTCGCCGCTAGCTGCTGTTCCCGTTCCGCCAGCTCGCCGTTCACCCGCTTCGCCTGCTCTTTGACCCGCGCCACAGCATCCGTCGTAACGGTCCCCTCCGTCGATTCTGCTGCCTCGTCTCCTTTCACCGGTTCCGCTCCACGGCCCGTTTCCCTCGCCTCCCGCATCAATTGCGGAATAAGCTGAGACAGCCGGTTCCGTTCCTGCCGCAGCCCTTCAACCTCGGCGAGCAGCTTGCGCCGCTTCTCGTCCACGCGCAGAAGGCCGGCAATATCCACGGCGATTTTTTTGCGATCCGCGGTGTACTGAAGCAGCTCCGCGTTCGCCCGAATAAACTTGATGTCCAACATGTTAGGTGCTCCCTTCGAATTTCGTTCGATAACAAGACAAAAAGCGCCCTCATCCGATTGGGACGAGGAGCGCTTCGCTCGCGGTGCCACCCAACTTGGCCGTACGCACGAACATGCGCAGCAGCCCACTTGGTTCCACGATAACGGCGCGGGGCCGGTCTATTTAGGGAGCCTGATCATGCCGAAGCTTCGGGCAGGGCTCTGGTCATAAACGCCTCCGAGTTGGATGCTCTTCATTGGCGTAATCACGTTCTGAAATTATAAATTGTATTATACGACACAATGAGCGCAATCACAACTTTTTCACCCGTTTGAAGCCCCAAACGATAATAGCCGTGCAGAGCAGCAGGCCGACCAACGCCGGTACGACCACGGAGGCTCCCGATTCGCCGGCAGAGGTGACGCTCCAGATAACTTTCCCCACCGCCATGAAAATAACGACGGAAAGTCCGATCAAGAGGCTGCGGAACCAGAAGGCAGCGGCAAGGATCGAGAGAGAAAGCGGGACAAGCAGGATCATAACGAATTTTGTTACATTCCACTCCCCTGTCAGCCAGTCCATTTCATATTGTAAAAATTGATTGACCGCTTCGTTTTCGACGCTTGGCTGGGGGAACCAAAACATGCTAGTCAGGAGCAGCAAAATAGTGCCGAATAGGCCGCTCCAGCTTCTTTTGAATGCAAAATAACAAAATGGGATTAAAAAAATCGGACGAATGTACCAGCTCCATTGGTTATGGTGCCGGGCAAATACCCAATCCATAAAAGCGGGGCTATATGCGACCGCCAATACAAAAACAACGGACAATCCCCCGAACAGGATCGCCAATCCCGGGTCCGCCCTGCGAAATTTTGCCTCCATATTAGGCACGCCCCTTCATTCCGTTTTGTAAAATAAACACATATCGATTTACGAATTCGGCTAACTGGTCGTCGGTATATGACGCAATATCTTGTTCCGAAATATCCTGAGAAATAGACAGGCCGACCGAATAAATCAAATAATACAAGGCTTCCGGATCGATGCGTTCATCAATGTCCCCGCATCCCTTGCCGGCCGCGATGCGCTCGAGGAAAAATCGTTTCCCCTGCTCGTAGCTGTCGCCCGCGATTTGCTGTTTCAGTCCTTTATCCCGAAGCTGCATAAAATCGTTAGCGATTGCAGCCATTCTGGGATAGTCGCGAAAAAAGGCGACTCCTCCGGCCAGCAGCTCGCGAAGTAGATCCGCGAAGGTTTGTTGCTGCTTAAAGAAGCGACGGGTATACTCGTGCTTCCGCCCACCGATCACATTGAGGATGAGGTAACGGTAAATATCCTGCTTGTTTTCGAAATATTGATAGAAACTCCCCCTTGCAATTCCGGTCGCTTCCACGATTCTTGCAATACTCGCCTTCTGGTACCCATAATCGTAAAACTCGTCAATGGCTGCGCTCACGATGCTCTCTTGTTTATCTTGCGGCAAATTAAAAAACGTTTGAAACGGCAAGCTGCATACCTCCTTTTTCAATGTGACACTCGTGTCATATGACGATACTGTCATATTACTCGTTTGGATCGTTCACGTCAACAAAAAAACCGCGAACCGATGCAGATGCACGATTCACGGTTTCCTATTCATAACTTCTTTCCGCGCTTGTTCTCGCCGTTCACGACGATGACTTCGACGTATGGCCGGATCCGGTCCATCAGCCGTTGTCCTTTATGCTCCTCGTCGCCGTCTCTGCTCGTAAAGCTGAAATGCTTCTCCAGCGCATCGAGCTCGTAGTTGGACGTATAGAAGGTCGGCTTCCGGTTCATCCGGTAGTTCAAGATCGAGCCCAGCACATGGTCGCGCACCCAAGGGCTCAAGTTCTCCGCTCCGATATCGTCGAAAATGAGCAGATCGGTTTCCTTCATCACTTCAATCGTTTCCCGTAGCTTCTGCGGCTCCTCGATCATCCGCTTCAAATCCTCGACAAAATCAGGCATGTAGACGATAACGCCCTTGAGGCCGATTTTGGCCAGCTCATACAGCAAATAACACATCAAAAACGTCTTGCCCGTGCCGAACTTGCCGACCAAATAGAGCCCTTCGGATGTTAGCCCGTTATCCTTGACGGCAAGTATATAATCGACGATACGATCGACGGCGCCCGCGCGCTCCAAGTCGAGCTTGTATATGTCTTGCGGAGAATAACCTTCCTGCAGTGCCTTGTCGTCGACATAAAAGCTGCGGATCCGTCCCCGGATCGCATCGCTGGATTCCTTGGCGATAAACTTCTTGCACGATACTTTATGGTCGTAGATATGGGTATGCCCGTTCAGCGTCTCCGCCGTCAGCTTGGTATAATGCCCCTGAAAATCGTTGGGACAGTTGTCGAGCCCCGGACAATTCGTGCAGTTATTGTATTCCGTCACGTATTGATGCAGCCGGTTCAGATGCAGCTTAAGCGTATGGTCGTCCAGCTCCGGATATTTGGCGCGGAACTTGCGAACGAGCGGATCGGACAACAACCGCTGCACCTGCAGCTCCAGCTCGTCCATCTGTTTTCCCGGCATATGCTTCAACAATTGCGACAGCGACTCCATCCTTTTCCCCTCCAGCGCAAATCATTTATTTTCCGTTCAGCTTTCTCGCCTTCTCCAGCATCGCTTCGAGCTGCTCCGGGGTCACTGCCTTGTCGCTTGGCGAATCGGCGATGATCGGAATGCTCGGCTTTTGCTTCGCCGGCCGCCCGCGTCCTCGGTAAGTTGACGTACCCGCACCCGCAGCCGATTTGCTTTCTTGCTTCTGCTGCCGTTCCTTATATTTCAAATAATCGCGGATATATTGCACCGCCTGCTCGTACGATATTACCTGCTTGCCGAGCATATCGGAAACGACCGATTCGATAAACGGAGCCGTCAGCGACTTTTTGTATACGATCAAATAATGGATCAATACATTAATAACTTCTTCTTTCAGCTTGTAATTCAGATCCACTTTTTCGAAAATATTCAGGACATAATCCGGCACGGAACCGTCGAAAAACTTTTTGATCACGAGCGTGTACGACGAATTGCGCAGCAGCCGGTTGTATTCATGAACGTTGTATTCCGCCTGAAGCTTCGCCGGTACGTCCAAATAAAATTCCATTTCAACCGTTTGCTCGGATTTTTGCTCCGCCCCTTCGGCCTGCGTCCGATTCGAAGATTTTTTGATGTAACGTTCGTTGTCGTCGCTCCGTTTCTTCGACTGGCGGTAATGCAAGTTGGCCCTGTACTGCAGCACATCCTCAAGCAAGCCTCGCTCGTCGAACACGCCTTCTTCGTCCAGAAGCCTGCACAGATCGGTCAGCGACAGATCGTACTTCCTTACGATATGGTTCAAAACCGCCACTTCGTCTTTCTTGTAGCGCAGCGCTTCCACATAAGCCCGGTTGATCGATTGCTTCGGGAACCGGCGAATGATGTCGGCATAATGCAAGGCTCCCATGCCCGAAGCTTTATCCTGCTCGGCGTCTTCCGTATCGAGGCGAGTCTCGTCGAACTTCCGCGTCGGGGCAATTTCGGCCAGCGCTTGCTCCAGTTCGTAATCGATGACTTTGGAGTTCAAGCGGAACAGCTCATAGAACGGTACCGAAATATTTTCCTTATTCGCCGATCCGCTAACCAACTCGTCCGGTTCCTTGGCGCAAAACTCTTCCCGCAGCCGGAGCACGGTGATTTTGCCGATTTTATCGCGAAGCAGCAGCGTAAAGTGCTGATTTTTGAAAAATTCGTTCGGCGCAAGCGGCGCCTGAAGCTCATATTCATACAAATAGTCGTCCGTATCCGGTATGTATATGCGCGACGTCTGCAGCAAGCTCATCGCTTCCAGCTTGGACGTCGTTTCCACCCATAATTTGCGCCCGGTCTCGTTCATTTCCAAATCCGATAACAGAAACAATCGCCGCTGCTGCTCGATCGGCGAATACCCGGTTTGCTCGGCGGGAATTTGCTGATAGAACAACTGGTACAACGCAACCGCGAACGGACCAACGATCGGTTGGTAGATATGGCTTAACATCCGGTAATCCATACTGCTTAGCGAAAAATCGCGAAATATGCAGCAGCGGTGGTTTTCCGTAAAATGGTATAAATTTGAAACCCGCATTCCTGAACCATCCGCCTCCTAATCTATTCTATCATTTTAACATAAAATCGGGAGGCGCAAATGATAAAATAAAACCAAACAAAATCCCCCGCTACCGCGAGGGATTTCTGATTAAGAGCGCACCATATGGGCTTCGGTGACGATACCTTGCTTCATAAGTTCCTCATCAAATGCTTCCCGTTCGGAGAACGTATCCGCTCTATCGCGTTCCTCCTGCTGAGCGATCCATTCACCGATCAGCGTCGTTACTTTGTCGGCCGCTTTTGTCGGAATTTGATGTTTCATGTCGCGGATGAAATACATGCGGCTGTTCGGCAAGCGATCGTTAAGCATATGCCCGTATCGGTGAAACACGGTATCCTTCTCGCCGTAAATGAGCAGCATCGGCACTTTGATGCCATGCAGTCGATCGGTGCAATTATAACTCATCGCATAGTTGTTGTATTCTTTCCATTTGATCGGGTCGCCGAATTTGGCATCCTCATGCAAGTTCTCAAACGTTGTCCGGTTGTCCGCGTTGCCCCATGCGACCGGAATGGCAACGGCATCCTTGATTCGGAATTTCGCTGCCGAGCCGGCTGCGAGCATACGGCTTTTCGTGATCATATCGCTGACCTCGGACATACCACTGATCACGATGCCGCCAAGAAACTTGGACGGATAAGTCAGCAGCGCGGCCAACGCGGCTTGCCCGCCGGTGGAGTAGCCTAATACGTAGGCTTTGTCCACACCGAGAAAATCGAGCAGCTGCTTCATATCCTCAACCATAATCGGATAGGTCAATGGTTGAGACGAAGTTCCGCTATGGCCATGCCCGCGAATATCGAACGTAATGATCCGATGCGTCTCGGACAGCTGATATTTCTGATAATTAAAAATCCGGCTTGCAATGAATGGCGGATGAATACAAATAATCGGCGTGCCTGAGCCTTGCACATGATAATGAATCGGTATTCCATTTATTTCTGCTATCGGCATATCGAGCACCTCGCATGGATTAATCGATCATTCGTTAGCTTTGCCCGAACTTGTTCGCGAAATGCGAAAAAAGCTTTCCAACCCGGCGGATGACCGGAAGGAAAGCTTTTCGCGCGAACGACGTGCCCGCGTGTCTAGAACATTTTGAATCCGCTTTTGCGAAGCGAACGAATCGCCCAGCCGCTGACGTAAGCGCCGACTACACCGCCTATTGCGGTAATATAATCGACGTAAGTATAGCTTGCCAAATTCCCGGCAAACGATTTGTCGGCATCCCAGCTATAATATCCGATCAGCGGAACAACCACGATAAAGAACAAATAAATCGGAAACCACGTCGTCTTCATCAGCATGTTCAATATAAACCCGATGCCGAACATCATAACGAAAAAAAGCACCGTCAGTACGATCAATTGCAGCAATCCAGCCAACCCCTTATTCATATACAGTCCTGTAACCAGTGTACTAAAAATAAAAAACCGAATCAACGCGCGAAACCTTGTCAATTCGGTGACGGATTTGCCCTTGGCGCGCGTGTTACGATACAATGAAACCATTCGTAACCAAACCGTTTAAGGAGTGAGCATCGATGAGTGAAGTAGCGCAAACGCTGGAAGGCTGGTACGCTCTGCATGATTTTCGGATGATCGACTGGACTTCCTGGAAGAAGCTAAGCGAGAGCGAGCGCCGACAAGCTGAGGACGAGCTTCAGTCGTTTATCGCCGAATGGGGCAGCATCGAAGAGAAACGACAAGGCAGTACCGCGGTGTACAGCATCGTCGGGCAAAAAGCGGATTTTGTGTTCATGCATCTGCGGGAAACGCTCGAAGAGCTGAACGAGCTCGAGAACGCCTTTAACAAAACGGCTTTTGCCGATTATACGATTTCCGTATATTCTTACGTCAGCGTAGTTGAGCTGAGCAACTATATGGCGCAGCCCGGATCCGATCCGATGCAGAACCCGGACATCGTCGCACGCCTCAAACCGGCTCTGCCGAAAACGAACCATATTTGCTTTTACCCGATGAACAAACGCCGCGACGGCAACGACAACTGGTACATGCTGTCCATGGACGAGCGCCGCGGCATGATGCGCAGCCACGGCATGATCGGCCGCCAATATGCGGGCAAAGTAAAACAGATCATTACCGGCTCCGTAGGCTTCGACGATTACGAGTGGGGCGTTACGTTATTTGCCGACGATGCGCTGCAGTTCAAGAAGCTGATCTACGAAATGCGTTTTGACGAGGTTAGCGCGCGATTCGCCGACTTCGGCTCCTTCTATGTAGGCAATTTGCTGACATTGGACAAGATTAGCGCAATGCTACAAATAACCCCACAAAGTGGGGCCTAGCTTCGAAGCTAATTCAGGTACTTTGCGGGGACCCCGAAACTTTAAAATTCTAAAGCTTCAAACAAACCGCCGTGCCGGCTTCCATCCTTGAATGGAGCCGAACGGCGGTTTTTTTTTCAAAATCGATGACGCTAATGCTTTCTAATTGTCTTCGTCATCATCATCGTTATCTTGTTGCTGCTTGGCATTCAAATAAGCTTCCGTGGCCCGATCCCGTTCCCGGCCTTTTTCCTTCAGCCTTTCAATGCCCGGCAAGATGAGAATATCGATTTCTTTCTGAACCGAATAAGCGAGGTCATACCGATTTTGCGATTCCAGAAACTGGCCCACCTCGATCAAAGCATTGTATCGATCCAATTCCTCTCGAGTAAGTAAACCGCGCACTTGAACGCTGCAATGTCTCATACTAGAACCGGCCTTTGCGGATGACAAGCGGTATGCCGCCGATTAAGTACAGGTAGCGCATATCGACGACTTTTTTCATGGCAGCTGCAACGCCGCCCTTCATCTTGCGCGTTCCGACGATGCCGATGGCTTCGCCTTTGCCAAGGGAGGCAACCGTCCCTTTGTTCTTGTATTCGAACGATTTGAGCGGCTCATTGCGGATCGATGCGACCAAATTTTGCGCGCACACATAACCTTGCTGCGTTGCGATCTGTGCGGTCGGCGGATAAGGACGTCCTTCCGGATTCATCACGATCGAGCTGTCGCCAAGGATGAAGATGTTGTCATGGCCCGGAGCACGCAGGTACTCGTCGACCTTGACACGTCCGCGCATCGCTTCGAAACCCGCTTCCTCAACGAGCCGGTTGCCGCGAATGCCTCCCGTCCAAATGACGGTGGACGACTTGATTTGCTCGCCGTCGGCAAGAATAACACCATCCGGCGTGCATTCCTTGATAGCCATGCCGATTTTGAACGTAACGCCTTTTTTCTCGAGCACTTCCATCGCATATTGCACCAATTCCGGATCAAAGCCCGGAAGAGCGGATGGAGCGGCCTCGACGTTATATATTTTGACGATGGAAGGATCCACGTCGAATTCTTTGCACAATTTCGGGATGCGGTCTGCGAGCTCGCCGATAAATTCGATGCCCGTGAAGCCGGCTCCGCCGACGACAAAGGTCAAATAATCGGTACGTCTCGGCTCGCGTTTGAAGCGGGCGAATTGATATTCGATGTGCTCGCGGATCAAGCGAACGGAGTTGATGCTGCGAATGTTCATCGCATGCTCGGCAAGTCCCGGAATGCCGAATGTTTCAGGCTCCCCGCCAAGTCCAATGACGAGATAATCGTAGGACAACGTGCCGTCTTCCAGTATGACTTTTTTATCTTGGACGCGAATTTGCACGACCGTCGATTTGACGAAATCGATTTTAAATTCGTCGATCAGCTTCAAAATGTTGACGCGAGCATTTTCAGGATTGTCGGTTCCCGCAGCAGGCATGTGCAAATGCGTCGTAATATAATGATAGTCGTGTTTATTGACCAACGTCACATCCGCTTCATTATAGTTAAGCTCTTTTTGCAATCGAATCGCAGTGACGATTCCGCCGTATCCTGCTCCCAGTATGACGATTCTCGGTATTCGGCTCATCAATAGATCCCTTCCATCCCAAATAATGTTTTATTGTCTATATCTGTGAAAAATTACACATACCATTATACGTTTGTTATTGTCATTATGTTTCGCTTGAATGATCTGTTTTATTTCGATGAAAAGTTGCCCAAGCCTAGTATTTTCGACATATTTTCACTAGTCAAATGCAATATTATTATTTTCCGTACAAAATAGCAACTGTCATTTTAACTAAATGTCCATGTAGTTTTGTCTAAAAAGTTGCGGCCCTTCCTCCCGACAGAAAAAACCATGAAAATTGGTTTCATTCCGCAAAATGTAAGTTATAATGGAAGCAACATATACGGAGGTGCAGTTCAGTGACGGAAAACGATCGCAGTCAACATGTAGTGGATATTATCATTATTGGCGGCGGACCGGCAGGCATGTTCGCGGCTTTTTATGGGGGAATGCGCCAGGCGAGCGTCAAGCTGATCGAAAGCATGCCTCAGCTGGGCGGACAGTTAGCGGCACTTTACCCGGAAAAATACATTTATGACGTAGCCGGCTTTCCAAAAGTCACCGCACAAGAGCTCGTAAATAATTTGAAGCAGCAAATGAGCCTGTTCCAATCGGAAATTTGTCTCGAAGAAAAAGTGGTTAGCGTAGTCAAACAAAACGAACGATTATTCGAGATTACGACGGACAAGACGGTTCATTATGCCAAATCGGTTATCGTTACGGCCGGCGTCGGTGCATTTGAACCGCGTCGACTTGAATTGCCTGAAGCAACCCGATACGAGAAGAAAAACTTGCATTACTTCGTAAGCGATTTGCAAATGTTCGCCGGAAAAAAAGTGCTGCTGACAGGCGGCGGAGATTCCGCCGTAGACTGGGCGCTTATGCTGGAGCCGATTGCCGAGCAAGTGACGCTTGTCCATCGCAGGGATAAATTTCGCGCGCACGAGCACAGCGTCGAGAACTTAATGCAATCCAAGGTGAACGTCGTCACGCCGAAGGAAATTACCCGATTGCACGGCTCGGACCGGATCGAGCGCGCCACGATTACCGATGTCAAATCCGGCGAATCGTACGATCTTGAAGTCGACGACGTCATCGTGAATTTCGGCTTTGTCTCCTCGCTCGGACCGATCGCCGAGTGGGGCATCAACATCGACGGCGGATCGATTGTCGTTGATTCCCGGATGGAAACGAGCATACCCGGCATTTTTGCGGCGGGAGACATTACGACGTATCCCGGCAAGCTGAAGCTGATCGCCGTCGGTTTCGGCGAAGCGCCAACCGCGATCAACAACGCGAAGGTTTATATCGATCCGGATGCGAAGCTGTCCCCGGGACATAGCAGCAACATGAAATTTTAGCCGCGATAAGACGACAAAATAAGGGTACCCTACTCCTATCGAACCGTACACGGTATGAGGAGGGGTACCCTTTGCTTCATTATTGTCCCGTTTGCAACGGCATTCAATCGCTCGAAGCGGCTTGTCCCAAGTGCAACGAGCCGGCGGTGGATTACGGCAGGTTCGACGACCTGCTCGGACCTTATGCACCATATCGCGAAATCGAGGCGGCCAAGCTGACGAACGGCTTCGACGACGCGTCCAGCCATCGCTGCGTTCACGCTGCCTATTGCGTTAGGTGCGGGTCGACGCAAGCCGTTGCGGTGATCGAATGGCCCGGTTAACTTGCGGGACAACTGCCAATGCGAGCGCGGTGCTCAATTCGTCATTGGCTCTATATGTAATTTGCGTCTGCAGATTTCAGCGAGCAGCAGCATTATAAATTCATCATCCAGCTGAAGGTCAATCGCCATTTCATATGAGTCGACAAGCATCGCATCGCTCAACGAGGTCATATCAATCATCCTTTCCTATTATTTCCTTTATCTTAGCACGTCCCCCAAAAAGGAACAAGCGTTCTGTTATCCACACGATAGTGTGGATAGGCTGTGAATATTTTGTTGGCAAGTGTCGAAACAGGCGGTTTAACTACGTGGATTATGTGCATAACGTTATGCACAGGATGCATGTCCCTCGAGGAGATAAAAAAAATTATTCATAAAGGATGAGGTGATTACATATTTATATATTTTATTGCGGCTTCGTATTCACTTCGAAAATCCATAATACTCCGCTCTGATCCAGACCGAAATCGAACCCTAGCTGCCCAAGACCCGGAAAACGTTTGACCAACGCTTCCTTGCATATGCGCGCCATGTTTCGCATTTCATCTTTTTTGGCTTCGACCATGCCGCCATTGAGCGACTCTCTGATTGCCTGAGCCGACGACATTAGAGTCCCCCCGCGGCTTAAATTCGTTACGAACAAGCCGGGTCTCGCGAGCCGCGCGACAAGCGCGCGAAACATCCAACTTCCGTCGGGCTGCTTCATATATTTCACGCGATAGTCGACCGGCCTTCCTTGAATCGTTGCCAGCGGAATTCCCCGCTGAATCAAATAGGGTCGGTTGCGACGGCCTTGATTGACAGCACGAAGCAGCGGATCGAAACTGCCGAACGTCCGATTCGCGTTATACGACTTGTACGTAAACGTCCCTCCGTTTTGCGTCACCTTCATTAAACCGACGCCACAGCTGCCCTTCACAGGCTTGAGCACAACGAAGCCGTGCTCCCTGAGCATTCGCCGCAGCGCTTCCGCAGTGAACTTGCTAGTTTCCGGAACATGAGGAGCAATTCGCGGATCGGATAACAACGCCGCCGTTTTCAGCCATTTGCTCCATATAATCCGGGATGGTACCGCCGCCATCGACATTCCCCCTGACTGTAGGATAGTCCACTTTATTCGTCAGGGAGATTGCTTTCTTGGATCGTTGCCTCACTCCGCGCCCGATTATTTCATGATCTTTTTGAACAAACGAAGCGACTTCTCCGAATTCATATATCGAATGGGCAAATCAAACCAAGTCGTTTGCTTTAATACGGCTTTATGATGCGAAAACAATTCGAACGTATGCTTGCCCCGGTACCCGCCGCCCGCACCGCTTTCTCCGACGCCGCCGAAAGGGAGATAAGGGGTACCGATATGCATGATCGTATCGTTAATGCAACCTCCCCCGAAGGATATCCGGTCCATGACATGTTCCTGCGTCTCCTTCGATGAGGCGAACAAATACAAAGCGAGCGGCTTCGGCCGGTCCTTGATGCGCGCAATCGCCGCGGACAGGTCGGAAAAACCGATTACCGGCAAAAGCGGACCGAAAATTTCCTCCTGCATGATCGGATCGTCCCACGATACGCGGTCGATTACGGTAGGCTCGATGAGCAATCGCGATTCGTCGCTCCTTCCGCCATGGACGACGCGCTTCGAATCGATCAAGCCTACGATACGTTCGAAATGCTGTTTATTGATGATCTTGGGATAAACGCCTTGGTTCGCGATAACGTCGCCGGCCATTTCACGCAGCTCGGACGCGAGCAGTTCCAAAAGCTGCGGCTTGACAGCTTCATGTACCAGAATGTAATCCGGCGCTACGCAAATTTGCCCGGCATTCAGCACCTTGCCCCATGCGATCCTCTTGGCCGCAAGCTTCAGATCGGCGTCCTTATGCACGATGCAGGGGCTTTTGCCGCCCAGCTCCAGCGTCACCGGCGTCAACTGCTTCGCGGCAGCCTCGGCGACGATTTTCCCTACCTTCGTTCCGCCCGTGAACAGAATGTAGTCGAACTTCTGTTCCAGCAGCATGCCGCTAATCTCCGGTCCTCCCTCCGTCACGGCGATGTAAGCGGGATCGAACGTGTCGCCGATTAATCCAGACATTACCTGCGACGTATGCGAAGACAGCTCTGACGGCTTCAGCACCATGCAATTGCCCGCCGCGATAGCGCCTACGATCGGAATAAGCGAAAGCATGAAGGGGTAATTCCACGGGGTGATGATCAGCACCGAGCCGTAAGGCTCATGCCGGACATAGCCGCGGGAGCCGAAATGGGACATCGCCGTCCGGACCCGGCGTGGCTTCATCCATTTCTTCAGGCTGCGGATCGCCAACGTAATTTCACTCAGCACTTGGCCGATTTCCGTCATATACGCTTCGCTGTGGGACTTGTTCAAATCTTGCCGGAGCGCTTCGGCGATGTCGGCTTCCCGCCGCTCGATGCTGAGCCGAAGCTTCCGCAGCTGCTCGATCCGGAATTCCCGCGCGAGCGTTGCACCCGTCGCGAAATATCGACGTTGATCGTCCATCAAACGTCCGATTCCCTGCTCATCCCACTGCATCGTCATACCCCCTTGATTGTTCGTTCAATTTTTCGCTTATGCCGAATAATGTTCGCAAATACGGGTTCAGCATGACGCCTTGCGGGTCCGCTTGGGCCCGGACATTCATAAAGTCTTGCCAGTGCGGATACAGGGACGCCAAGTCTTCGCCTTGGCGCGTATGCATTTTGCCCCAGTGCGGTCTGCCGCCGTACTTGCGGAATATGCTTTCCATCGCGGCAAAGTATTCCTCATGCGGCATGCCTTTATACATATGAACGGCAATATAAGCCGAGTCGCGGCCGTAAGTGGGGCTCAGCCAAATGTCGTCTCCTTTGACGTAACGGCATTCCACCGGAAAATGAACGGCGAATTGCCGTTCCTTGACGCATGCTTGCATTTCCTCCAGTACCGCCTTCATGCAGGACGCCGGCACGTTGTATTCCATTTCGTTAAACTTGACGAGCCGCGGCGTCGCGAATAATTGATGGCCGTATCCGACCTCCTCGAATACAGGCACGAATTTTGCCGAGATGCGGCTGACGGATTGACATAACCTCGGAAACAACCGGCACGATTCGGACAATAACCAGAACACGCCGTTCTCGATGACAAGTTTGTTGAAATGGTTCCACAGGCTGTTTTGCGAGGCAGACGCCTCCGTCGCATTCATGAGCTTCACTTGGGCTACGTCCGTATGCGGGAACCAATAATATTCGAAATGCCGGTTTTCGGCAGCCAGCAGCTCCAGCCCGTTCAGGCAATCGTCCAGTTTCATCCGTTTGCTGCTGAAATGCATCGTCTGCGCCGGAATGACCCGCAGCTTGACTTCAACGATCACCCCCAGCATGCCGAGCGAAACTTGGGCGGCTTTGAACCATTCGCGGTTTTCCGTCTCGCTGCATTCCACAACCTCGCCGCTGCCGGTCACGATCGTCAAGCCGACGACCTGGGTCGACAAGCTGCCGAACGCCTTACCCGTTCCATGCGTCCCGGTGCCGATCGCTCCGCCGATCGACTGCTCGTTGATGTCGCCTAGATTTTCTTGCGCGTAGCCGTGCAGGAACAGCTCTTCGCCAAGCCGTTTCAATCGCGTTCCCGCCCAAACGGTTGCAATCCGCTCATGATCGTCGACATACCGTACGCCTTGCATCCGATCCAGCGACAGCAATACCCGATCGGTCTGGACCAGCGGCGTAAAAGAGTGACCCGAACCGACGACGCGTACGGATTTGCCCGAATTGCAGCACTCGTTCATAACGGCAACGACCTGTTCTACCGACTCCGGGTACACGATTCGCTCCGGCGTGCTCCGTACGAGCCCCGACCAGTTGCGCCATTTCAGTTTCCCAGCAGATCCGGCTTCGCCTGCATGGCCATGATTGCTGAACTTGCTCATAAAAAGCACCGCCCCTCTCCACGATACGTTTTCATTTCGCCGACGACGCGGCCCCCAGCAATGCAATGCAGCGTCAAAAACCGCTCGCACAGCTCTCCCGCTTTGGCATGGCGCATGAAGACCGGCGCGCCGATCGCGAGCTTCTCGGGTCCACGGTATCGAATCGGCGTCTGCACCTCGCCGGCTCCTTCCAGCGGCGTCAGCTCCGCTCCGTCCGGCAAATACGGCTTTGCCGCCTTATCCGGCGTAGTGACGCCGGAGGCCGTATAGCCGCCTCCCAGGCACGTATATAGGTCGTCCCGCGGCTGCCGGACGATTTCGATTGCATATCCGGCCGCCGGACGGTATTTGAAATCGCGGAATTGGTCGAACAACCCGGGGGCGTAAAATCCCGAGCCGACCGTAACCTCGGTCACCGCATCCTCCATACGCGTTGTATGCAGGCTGCCCGTGCCTCCGCCGTTCACGAACCGAAGCGGGATGCCGAGCTCGTTCAGCCGGGCGACGAGCGCCGCCCGCCTATCGGCGAGCTCCCGCCGCGACTTGCGCTTCAGCCAGCGGACGAGCGCATTTTTAAGCCGCTGTCCCGGCAGCGCATCGCCAACGCCGGCGATTTGCGCTTCATAACCCATAATGCCGTCCAGAAACACATGGCGCGATGAGGCGATACGTTTCGCCAGTTCGACGGCTTGATCGACCGTACGCAGCGACGATCGCCAGACGCCGAAATGGAGCCCGGGGAAGTCGGACGACATGTCAAAGTCGATGCACACGGGTAGATTTACGCCAAACGATGCCGCTGCCTGCTCGATGCGCTCCACATGCGCGAGCGTATCCACCATCAAGGTGATCGGCTGCCCTTCCGCGGCCTTGCGGGCAATCGCATCGATACTGGAGCGGTCATATACGGGATATCCGATGAGCACATCCCGGAAGCCTCGCTCCGCCAGAAATAGCGCTTCCTCCGCCGTATAGCTCATTACGCCGCAGAACTGTCCGCTGCTGGCCATGATGTGCCGCAGCACGTCAATCGAGCGCAGCGATTTGGTGGCGACGCGCACCGCCTTGCCTCCGCTTGCCGCGAGCAAATCCTTCGTATTCTCGGCAAGCAGATCCAAGTCCAAAAATGCGAACGGCATCGGTATTCCGGCAAACGCCGCCGCATATTGTCCGTAAGTGGGCATGCCCTAGCCTCCCCTCTTGGTAAAGCCGATCGTAGCACGCTTCGATGTAATCGCTTACTCCATTGTAAATGAACCGATATGTCCGATGTCAATAGACGAATCCTCGAAGATGATCTCTTCTACTTTCTACTATAAAAAACGGTCCGCCGCTCATTCGAGCGGCGAACCGTTCCGGGATGCTGCTTATTGTTCCGCTGTACGTTTCTTGCGGAATTTCATGAGGAACTCGTATACGATCGGTACGATAACCAGTGTCAGCAGCGTCGAGCTGATCAAGCCGCCGATAACCGTAACGCCGAGCCCTTTGGAGATGAGTCCGCCGCTTTCGAAACCGAAGGCAAGCGGCAGCAGCGCGCCAATCGTGGCGAGGGCGGTCATCAGAATCGGACGCAAGCGCGTTTTCGCCGCCTCCAGCAGCGCATCGCGCGTCGATTGGCCTTCTTTCTCGCGCTTGATGACGCGGTCGATCAAGACGATCGCGTTCGTGACGACGATACCGATCAGCATCAGCGCGCCGATCATCGCCGATACGCTAAGCGTCTCGCCGGCGATCAGAAGCGCAACGAGGGCGCCGATGACCGTAAACGGCAGCGAGAACAGGATCGCGAACGGCGCAAGACCGCCGCCGAACGTAACGACGAGAACGAAGTATACGATCGCGATCGCAGCCAGCATCGCCATGCCGAGCTGGGAGAACGAGTCCGCCATTTGCTCGGCGACGCCGCCGAAGTTAACTTCAACGGTGGAAGGCTTCTCGATGCCTTCGATTTCTTTTTTCAGATCGGCCGTCACCTTCGATACGTCGCTCACTTTGATGTCGGCGGAAACGTCGGTATAGATCCGTCCGTTACGCAGCGTCACCGTGTTCGGCGATGTGCCTTCTTCCACCTTCATCACGTCTTTCACCGGCACTTGGATGCCAAGCGGCGATGTGACCGTAACATTTTCAATATCGGATTTATCCTTGTAATGCTTCTTGTCGACTTCAATATAAACGTTGATCTCTTGACCTTCGTTTTTGATCTTCGTTAATACCGGGCGTTCGCGTTCCGGCATAAGCGCCATCGCAATTTGCCCCGCGGTCAAACCATAGCTGCTCAGCTTCGCTTGATCCGCAACGAGCGTATACTGATCGTACGATTTGGACAAGCCGGTATCGGCTTTGCCAAGCCGATCATCTTTGCCGATCAAGTCGGTGATGCGGTCGACGACCGGTTTGATTTCATCCAGGCTTTGGCCGTAGACGTGCAAAGTCAGCTTATTGCTGCTTGCGGTTGCGCCGCCCATGTTCATTTCCTTCCACTCGCCCTTGCCGCCGAGCGCATTCAAATCTTTGACCACGGCTTCCTTCTCTTTATCGAACGCTTTGAACTCTTTCTTATATTCGGCGTAGAACAAAGCTTGCTTCGACGCGCTTGGGTTCATCGGATTTTTGCCGCCGACGGAATATTGCACCATCGTGACGCCTTCGCGCTTCATCAGCATTTCCTCCGCCTTCAGCGACAAGGACTCGACGTCCGCCTGCTTTTCGCCAGGAGCCGGATTGTAGGAGACGATCGCCATCTTCTGCTCGTCCGAAGGCAGGAAGCTCATGCCGACGAGCGGTACGAGGAACAAGCTGCCGATCAGCAAAATAACGGCGAGGCCAAACGCAATCAGCTTATGGTTGAGCGACCAGCGCAAGATGCCGACATAAGAAGCCGCAAGCTTGCCGGTTTTGTTCTCGTCGTGGCGCTGCGTGTCGCGAAGTCCTTTCTTGAACAAGGAGTGCGCCATCATCGGCACGACGGTAATGGCAACGAGCAAAGATGCAAGCAATGAAAATACGATCGTTAATGCAAACGGCATGAACATTTCGCCGATCGGCCCGCTTACAAGCCCCATCGGCAGGAATACGGCGATCGTAACGATCGTGGACGACATGATCGGCGTAATCATTTCCCTTGTCGCTGCGAGCATCAGCTCCGTGCCCTTTAACTTCTCGCCGGTCAGCGACATGCGGCGGTAAATGTTCTCGATGACGACGATGGAGTCATCGACGACGCGTCCGATCGCTACCGTCATCGCGCCAAGCGTCATGATGTTCAGCGTAATGTTCATTTCATTTAATAGAATAATGGCGATAAGCAGCGACAGCGGAATGGAAACGACCGAGATGATCGTCGTCCGGAAGTTTCGCAGGAACAGCAAAATGATGATGACCGCGAACAACGCGCCGAAGAGTGCCTTGCTCAGCATCGTGTTGACCGATTCTTCGATCGGCTTCCCTTGGTCGAAGGCATAAACGACCTTCAGATCCGGATCGTTTTTCTGGAACTCGGCCATTTTGTCTTTGGCGCTGTTCACGACGTCAACCGTGTTGGCGTCAGCTGCCTTGACGACCTGCACCGAAATCGACGGCTCGCCGTTCGTGCGCGAGATCGATTCCAGCACGCCGACGATTTGGACGTCGGCTATGTCTTTCAGCTTCACCGTCGGCAGCGCAATCGGCGGCATCGCTTGCCCCGTCGCAGGCTGCTGCACTTGCCCTTGCGGAGCTTGCTGCTGCCCGCCCGCTCCGCCTGCACCCTGCGCACCGGCTTGGCCGAATCCACCGGCGGCACCGGCATTCGGCATGCCTGCGCCGGCTCCCGAAGCGGCCCCTTGGCCTTTCCCTGCAGCCTGCTGCGGAATTGCCGGTATTTCGACATTTTGCAAATCTTCAAGTGTCGTAATATTGCCGTCGATGACAAGCGATTTTTCGGTATCGCCAACTTCCTGGATCCCTAGCGGAAACTTAACAACCGAGCCTTGAATGATCCCTTTGACCGTATCTTGGCTCAAACCCAAAGCTTTCATCTTATCTTCGTTAAACTTGATGTGCACTTCCTTCAGCTGTTGGCCGGACACTTGAACCGAACCCATGCCGTTTATGCCTTGCAATACCGGCAATACTTCTTTTTCCACGTATTCGGTCAGCTGCTCCGGCGTTTTCCCTTTGTCGGACAAGCTCATCGACAGTACGGGGAAAGCGTTCAAATTCAACCGCGACACCGATGGCGTTTGCGCGCCGGTCGGCAGCGTAAACTTGGAAATAACGTCTTTGACTTCGGTTTCGGCTTTCTCCATGTTCTTGGAATAATCGTATTCCAGCACGATAGAGGAGGCATTTTCCATCGAAGTCGAAGAGACGACGTTAACGCCTTGCAGGTTACGGACCTGAAGCTCGAGCGGCTTCGTTACCTTATCCAGAATCTCCTCCGGCGACGCTCCAGGATAGACGGTCGTCACCATGACGATCGGCACATCGATATTCGGGATCGTCTCCGATTTCATTTTTGTTCCGGAGTATAACCCTGCGATAACGACCAGTACCGTCAAAATCCAAATCGCAAACTTGTTATGCAGCGAAAACTTAATAATGCTGTTCAAACCTCACACTCCCTCTCCATCATTCTATTTTTATTTAATGTTCAAGCTCCAGCTGTTCGCGCCTTTCCTTCCATTCTTCCTCGAATCCGTCGAGACGCTTCAGAAAAATTTCCAGCAGCGCATTCAATTCATTCATGCGGCGCTTGAACACGGCAAACGATTCTTTGTCTTCCTCGATATCCTTGCATTGCTCCAATTCTTTTAAGACACCTTTGCAATATTTGCTTTCAATCGACAGCTTCTCGAACATTGAACCAATTAGCGTTAAGCTGAAAGAATCGTCGATCGAATAAAAATCTTTGCGATCATTGCCGCGTGCACGCTTATGGCATACGCCCGTTTTTTCCAGGCGGCGTATTTGAATGCTGACGGCTGCTTTCGTCACGCCAAGCTTGTCGGCCATTTCCTGCAAACCGAGCGGGTGCGGGGCAAAAATGAGATGCGAAAAAATACGCCCAAGTAGGGGACTGCTTCCATCCTGTTCAAAATTTAATGCTGTCCGTTCGCAAAAATCTTGTTTCAATTTCTCAAAGCCGGATGCTTTCTCCATACCACCCTCCCCTTTAGGTCGTTGTATCGTTTTTATCGTTAACAACATCATTAACGATCTAATTATAAAAGAGGGGGCGACACAGAGTCAAATGAATGAAAAATACTTGGCCCCGGAGCATTTTGTGTGGCTCATGGCTCTTGCGTGGCTCTTGCGTGGCTCTTGCGTGGCTCTTGCGCAAGTTGTGCCAATGTACATAAAAGCTGGCAGCGCGCCCCACAATATGGTCCGACACCACCACGAAACCTCCACCATGCGGACTATTCAGAAATTTTTGGCTGAAATTCAGCAAATATTTTCTGAAAAAATCTACTTTCAACTACGGATTCAGAAGACTCAGAAATTATTTACTGAAAAACAGAAAATTTTGGCTAATTTCAGAAATTACTTTCTGAATCTCGTTTATCCGCCCTCTTTTGTCCCTGAATTCAGCAATTTCTTTCTGAATTTCAGAAATTTTTGGCTTACTTCAAAAAGCAGCAGAAATTCCTTTCAATATCCCACCCGAGCTCCTATTTAGCATCTCAGCTAATCTATTCTCACCGGAGCTCATCCAACATAAAGGTAATTTCCCCACACCAGAACTCATCTTGATCAACTCAGCTAATATCCCTAATTGAGCTCATCTTCATTATCTCATGCATCCGAATCCATATTTATCATTTAGCTCATCTTCCCATATCCGAGCTAATGATCATCTCAGCACATTTTCTCCCATCTGAGCGCATCTTCATCATCTTAGCTAATCTTAGCTAATCTTAGCTTATCTTCCCTAATCCGATCTCATCTCGATCATCCAGCTCATCTTCGCCCACTCGAGCTCTACAAGATATATCCAAGCCCACCTTAGCCCAGCCGTGCTCTACATAATCATCCAGACACATCCTCTCTCATCCGTACTCATCGATCCTCCTGCTCATCTCCACATATATCTCCACTCTATTTGCTGAAAACTCGCCAAAAACTTGTTGCTACTCGAAAAACAGCCCCTTTCAGTCTTGTTACATTTAACCTGCCGTATGCCCTTAAAAAGAAGAAACGGCTACGCCGTCTTGCCCGCGTAACCGTCTAGATTTTATTTCGTCGATCTACTGACTCCGATCCGAATCGTTCTTTCGAGCTGCCCCCCTGATGCTGACGCAGGAGGTACGATCACATATCCCGCTTTGCTTCCCTCGATGTTTTCCAGCGTATACGAGTCGTCAGCCGACGATAAGGAAACGCCTCCGTCTCTTGCCGCCGCAAGATCCGGAACATAAATGACAGTAGGCGCAGCGGCCTCCCCTGCTGGAGCCGAAGCATGTTCTTCCTCCCACGCCATCGTGAAAACGTCGGTATCGGGGTCGTGGCTGTACTGCTTCAATTGACCGGCAATCCTCATCGGGTATGCACGGCTTATCGCCTTGAAGAAAGTATACCGGTCCATATTGCGACCCTCGTAGCTCCAATACGTATCTCCGCACAATAGCCGCTCGAAATTTTCCTTTACGGCATATGCTGCATCCTTTGCTCCGGCAGAGCCGTAATACGCACCCCATTCCCCGATCAACATCGGCATGCCAAGACGCTCCCGCGTTTGTTCATGACGTTCGAAGATGAGCCGAACCCGGTCCGCATTCGCCGCATCCGAAAAGCTCGTATCGGTGACGAGATCATAGCCGTGAGGCGCATAAACTTGGTGCGAATCGCGTTCTCCGTTTACGCCGACAGCGGGCTCGATCCCGCTTTTAACCCCCATATTGGAAAAATAATTCGTTTCCAAAAAAATAGCCGTGTCCGAATCAACCTGTCGAATCGCCTGTGTCACCTTGGAGAAAAAGGCCGATAACGTCTCCCGCTCGAACCGGGCGTAACCCTCGGCGACAACATCGATAATGGCCGAATAGCGACCTGCTTCGCCCATAAATTGCAAAACGTTCATCCGCTTCTCAGGATCGAAAAAGTCCTGGATCAATTGCTCGATGTTCGGCTCGGCTATTCCGTGCGCCGCAGCGTACTCCTCGGCATATTTCTTAAACATGAGTGGTTGCACCCGATTTACTTCCGACCCGATAAACGGCTCGTTCATCAAATCGTAGCCGATCACTGCAGGATGTCCTGCGAACCGCTTCGCCACGTGCCGCCATGCCGCCGCATAATGATCCTGCAGCCCGACGCCGTCCGCAGCCGGCGCATTGCTCCACAATCGGTCGAACGCGCGCTGCACGGCGGGGCTGATCAAATACGCGTCGCTCCATACGTCGCCCGTCACATGCGGTTCGCCATCCGTAAGCGTCGCCCATTGCGGCGCTCCGTCACCATAATCGACGCCGTACAAATCTTGATGCATGTCGAGGAATACCCACAAACCGTGCTTCGCCGCATCGTCGACGAGCTTCTCCGTCTCCGCGAGATAAGCATCGTCATATTTGCCCGGCTCCGGCTCAACGCCGTCCCAAATGATGCCGAGCCGCACGACGTTGAACCCCCACTCCTTCAGCTTGCGGAAATCCTCTTCTTCCCACAAGCCGACATAATTGCACGCTTTATCTTTATTGACCATATTAATGCCATGCAGAATGACCTGCCGTCCTTCTTCATCCACGAACCGGCTGCCTTGAACTTGAATCGAGTGCTTCGTCATTCGAGTTTCACCTTCCCTCACAATATGTACTGACTAGTCAGTACAATTATATGGCGAAAGGATGAATTTGTAAACAAAAAAACACCCTCAACCCCCTCCACACACTTCCCCCGCTCTGTAAATATGATGATGTAATTTGATATTCAGGGAGGTGGATTGGGAAACCAGTTATGCTAACCACAGTTGAAGCAACGCCGGGAGACGAGGCTTTCCTTTATAAAATATATTGCAGCACTAGAAATGAGGAAGTATCTTGCTGGGGGTGGGGAAACGATGAGCTGGATGCTTTTTTGCGCATGCAGTTCCATTGTCAAAAGCGATCCTATGAGAGCCAATATCCTCATGCCGAGCAAAAGATCATTTGGAATCAAGGGGTTCGAGTGGGAAGAATCATAGTCGGTGAAACGGATCAAGAAATCCAATTGATCGATATCTCCCTATTGCCTGAATATAGGAGCAACGGCATTGGAACAACCTTGTTAAAACAATTGAAAGATGCTGCCGCAGCTTGCGGGAAACCGATTCGACTCCAAGTATTCCGTTCCAACCGCGCCTTGTCCCTTTATGAACGGATCGGTTTTCGGATATGCGGAGGAGACGAGCCCTACGCAGCTATGGAATGCAGGTGCAGTTGAAATTGCCTGCCTCTTTCCGCTATTCGCCCTCAAAAGTCAGCTTACATTGAGTAAAATAGGAGGATTCCGATATGGCAAATCAATATATTGGCGAGATCCGACTGTTTCCCTACACTTTTGCTCCGAAAGGTTGGGCGTTTTGCGACGGGCAATTGCTGCCGATCAGTCAAAACACCGCATTGTTTTCCCTGCTGGGGTATAATTACGGGGGTAGCGGGTTATTTTTTGCGCTTCCGGACTTAAGAGGCAGAGTGGCGATCCATCAGGGGACCGGTTTCCCGCTCGCTCAATCAGGTGGCGAAGTCACGCATGTTCTTACCGTTCCCGAAATGCCCAGCCATACCCATCAAGCGAATGGAAGCTCTGATGAGGCCAATACGGTGGTCGCGAGCAATAACGTGTGGGCACTGTCGGAAAACCTCACATACAACCAGTCCGGCAACACGCCAATGAACCCTTCGGCGATATCTTCCGCCGGCGGCGATCAGCCGCATAATAATATGCAGCCGTATCTCGTGCTTCATTACTGCATCGCCTTGGAGGGGATATTTCCACCGCAAAATTGAATTTCACATATAGAACGGTTATTCCTTCAGCCAAAACAGGCCCCAATCTAGTAACACCTAACCACTTCATGCCTTCTCTTCGCGCATACAATGGGACGAGTAGCGGGGAGGAGGTTTTATCACGTGCCGATATGCAAAAGTAAAATGATAAGTACAAGAAAATGTTCAAAAAAACCCGACTATCGAAAAAAGATCATCCATCGACGATGCCGCAAAAAAACGAAAAAATGCTGCATTGTAAACATCATCAAACATGACTGCCGCCGAGGACCTCGAGGGTTTCGAGGACTCCGGGGACTCCGGGGACTCCCTGGGCCGCGTGGGGCTCATGGACTTCGCGGGCCACGTGGACTCCGTGGACCCCAAGGGCGTAGAGGAGCAAGAGGCCCACGAGGCTCCGTATCGGGGATAGGCATTTACGGAGACGGTTCGGCGGGCGTACTCCGTGTCGTTAGCGGACAAACTCTAAATCTGAGCGACCCTGCCGGTCTCGCTTCATTACCAGCCGGATTCAATTTGCAGTTTTCTCTGATCGATATTGCAGGTACGTTAATCGTTCCGAGCGGGACCGTGCTGCAATCATCCGGCAATTGCACCGTGACTGGAACGATTTCGGTCCTTGGGGGTGCTGCCGACTCAGGCAACGGTACGCCAAACTTTGGCGCTGCTCTTGCGGATGCGGGACCATATAACGGCGGTATCGGCCTGAGCGCTCTTCAAGCCGCACAGTTGAACCCTGAAGCAACCGCAGGCGGAGCTGGAAGCCGCGTGCTGTTGGGCGGCGGCGGAGAAGGGGGCGGAGGGCTAGTTCTGCTTATTAAGGGCACTACGCACGTCGCCGGTGGTGCAATCGTCAGCGCGAACGGCAATAACGGAACGAACCCGCAAATTCCCGGTAAAGGCATTGTCGGAAGCGGCGGCGGCGCAGGCGGGGTCATCGTTATCGTCGGAAAAGGCGCTATCGTAATCGAAGGTACGCTAAGGGCGAACGGCGGCAATGGAGCGGACGGCTGGGACGGCAACAACGGGGATGGCGAAGGCGGTGGCGGCGGCGGTTCCGGCGGAATCATCCACCTGATCTCCTCAACGTCTCCCAGCATTACCGGAATTCTGCAAGTGAACAACGGTTCAGGCGGGGTTAACGCCCTTGGAACTACCGGAATAATTACCGTTGGCGGAGGCGGCGGCGCATGCGGCGGCAACGGCGGCAATGGCGGCGGCACCCCGGTTATCGGCCAGCCGGCTGTCGCTTCCCAACCCGGACAAATCGGTCAAGTATTGCAGACGATCGTACCGGCGCCGGAAAATCTATATTTTGACTCTTGATTTTTCATCGTCTAAATCGATTCCAAGCTTTTTTCTTTGATTGCCAATTTGATGATTTCTTTTTTGTAGGATGTGTCCGAATAAATATAAATGTATGGAAGAACAACAATAAGGAATACGCCAACCGCTACCAATAGCGGTTCTTTGATTTGCAGCAAATCTCGGGATTCGATGAGGACTTTGATTTGTTCCCCGAAGAAACTGAAAATCAAACCAAAAAACAATCCCAAAAAGAATATCATGGAAGATTTGAATGTATCTTGCTTGGCCTCCAATGCGGCCAATCTCATTTCCAATTGCGGCGCCGTAAAATGCTCCATATAAAATTGCTTCATTTGTTCGTGCTTTTTTAAGCCTCGTTTTATTTTGGCGGCAGCTCTTGTTTGCTTCCGTGATTGTTTTTCGCTTTTTTTTAAAGCCTCAAGGTTTTGGCGCATTCTTCGATAATTCAACTCTTCAGCTGGTTCCATAATAACCCTCCACTTTGTCCGGCAGATAGTTAAAGTTTAACATATTTTTTGCGGCCAAGCAGGCATGATCAAAAAAAAGACCTTTATAACGATAAACGACGTGCATTTATCGTCATAAAGGTCGTGATGTTCTCCTAACATCAAGCGAATACGAACGTATCGCTCAACGATTCATTGGGTATGGTGCCGGATCAGCAAGGCTCCGCAGCCGGATTGCCTGCTTCGGTCGCCGTACGGAACGACGAGCCGCAGCCGCATGTCGCGGTAGCGTTCGGATTGTTGATCGTGAACCCGCCGCCCATGCCGGACTCCTTGAAGTCGATTTCGAGGCCGCGCAAATATTTAACGCTGTCAGCGTCAACGACAACTTTAAGCCCTTGAATGTTCATCACTTCGTCTGTATCGTGCTGCTCGTCGTCAAAGCCCATGCCGTACGAGAATCCGCTGCAGCCCCCGGCCTTGACGCCGATGCGCAGGAACAGGTTCGGCGTTTCTTCCGCCGCGAGCATTTCTTGTATTTTTTCGCCAGCCAGTTCGCTAATGGTAATCATTGTAGTTCCCTCCTTCAATGCACCTAAGAAACATCGCTAACTACGACGCTTCTGTCTCAAGTATACAAAGAAAATCATCTTGTCACAAGAGGAATTCACTTACTTAAATAAAGTATTATATTGCCCCTGTGCGCGAACAGGTTTATAATAGAAAAGTCAAAGTTGCATCGATCCTACACATCGGCAAGATTCGGCTTTTTATCGTCATGGGTCGGATATCTTTGTGCAAGGTTTCACAAACTTTTGCGCAAGTCACAATCATCCTGTACGACGAAGCTTTACGAAAATTAACGCTCAAATCTTAAACTTTAAGGAGGTTTCTACATGCACGTCATTACAAGCAGTCCTGACAAGCGGATGGCGGAAATTGCCGAGAAGGTTCAGCACGGCGTCCGGCTGTCGCAGGAGGACGGAATATTTCTGTACAAGTCTGATGACTTGTTGACCATCGGTCAATTGGCCGATACGGTAAATCAGCGCAAAAACGGCAAAAAGGTTTATTTTATCGAAAATATGAGCCTTTATTTCACCAACGTATGTGAAGCGCACTGCGCATTTTGCAACTTCCGCAAAGATGAGGGAGATGAAGGCGCATATACGCTCAGCGGCGAGCAAATGATTGAATACGTGGAGCAGCACATCCATCCCGGCGTTCGCGAATTTCATATCGTCGGCGGACATAATCCGCACGTTCCTTTTCAATATTATGTCGATTCGATCGAGGCGTTGCACAAAAAATACCCTGACGTCACGATCAAAGCCTATACCGCGGCGGAAATCGACTTTTTCTCCCGCATCAGCGGGCTCAGCTACAAGGAAGTGCTGCAGGCGCTTATGGCCGTAGGTCTCAAATCGCTTACCGGCGGCGGCGCGGAAATTTTGGACGATCATTACCGATCCAAAATGAAAGTGGAAAAAGCAGGCGTCCAGCAATACCTCGACGTGCACCGGGCGGCGCACGAGCTTGGACTCAAAACGCATACAACGATGCTGTACAGCCAAGTCGAAACCGTCGAGCAGCGCATCGAGCACATGCTGCACCTGCGTGAGCTTCAGGACGAGACGAACGGCTTTATGGTGTTCATCCCGCTCTCGATGCAGCCGATTAATCCGAAAGCCGGCATCAAACGCCGCAATTCGGCCTTCGAGGACTTGAAGGCGATCGCGATCGGCCGCCTGATGCTGGACAACTTCCAGCATGTCAAAGCCTACTTCATCAACATCGGCACGCAGCTCACCCAAGTTGCTCTCACTTGCGGCGCTTCGGACGCGCACGGTACGATCGTCCGCGAACGGATCAGCCACGCGGCCGGTGCGTTAACGCCTGCCGGCATTACGCGCGACGAGCTCATTTGGCTCATTAAAGGCGCAGGCCGTACGCCGGTAGAACGCGATACATTTTATAACGAAATCAAGGTGTATGAATAACGATGCGCAATCTGCTGCGTAAATCCGTTGCCGTCACGTTGCTATGCGGCTTGTCGCTTCTCGCCCTGCCGCAGTCCGAGCTAGTCATCGCAGAATCGCAGACGAACCAGAATAAAGTGGCGCCCATTCCTACGAATGCCGGCGCCTCAGGTACGCCGAAGTCCACACCCGCGAATGCAGCGGTTTCCGCGGCGCTCGAGGCGAAGCTTACCGCAAGTCAGCTTGCCGCCAAGTGGCTCTTGCTTCCGCAAACGGCGTCGCAAGGCGATGTCGTGCTTGTCCGTTCGACTAAGCAAGGCTCCGTAACGTGGTTGAAAAAAACGTACAAGCTGCAGCCGTACGGCAAAGGTTATTACACGTACTTGCCTGTTCCGAAGGATATGAAGGCGGGCAAATATAAAGTCGGCGAGGTTGAACTGACGGTCAAGAAGAAAAAGTTCGACGTCCAGTATTTGGAGGTCACGAAAGAACAGGAAGCAATGCGCCGCGATACGAAGAAAATCGAGGCCGACCAGATCAAGGTCAACAAAGCGCGCAGCAAATCTTCGCCGATCTTCCTGTTCAAGGAGTCGTTTCTGCAGCCGATTCAAGGCCGTTTATCCACGCCGTATGGGTTTACCCGTTATATTAACGGCAAGCTGAACAGCAGCCATAATGCGATCGATTTGGCCGCCAAACAGGGCACGAAGGTCAAAGCCGCGAACGACGGCAAGGTCGTCCTTGCGGAAATGCTCTATTTGCCAGGCAACACGATCTATATCGATCACGGCATGGGATTATATACGCAGTATGCGCATCTGTCCAAAATCAATGTCAAACCCGGCGATACGGTCAAAAAAGGCGATGTCATCGGCCTAGTCGGGTCGACCGGCTTTTCGACGGGTCCGCATTTGCATTTTGCTTTTTTTGTCGGCAATACACCCGTAAATCCGAATGTGTTTTTCGATACAACGCCGTTTTTATGGAATACTAAGAAGTAACAGCTTATTCAAGCCCTCAGGCACCATAGAAAGGAACATGGATTCTTATGAAAAATTTCGTCATCTTGGGCGGCGGATACGGCGGCTTGACGGTCGCCATGAATTTGCTCGAACAGGAGCTGCCGGACGATACGAACGTCATTATGATCGACCGGATGCCGTATCAAGGATTAAAAACGGAATATTACGCCCTTGCGGCCGGGACAGTGCCGGATATCGATATCCGCGTCCAGTATCCGGTTGATCCGCGATTAATCTTGAAATACGGCGAGGTGACCTCCGTCAACTTGCAGAACCGCCAGGTCGAATTGCAGGACCAAGAGCCGATCGATTACGAGTGGCTTGTTATCGCCCTGGGCTGCACGGACAAATATCACGGCATTATCGGCGCAGAGCAATACTCGCACAGCATCCAGACGTTATCCAGCACAAGACGGACGTACCGTTATTTGAACGACGTCAAGCCTTACGGCCAGGTCACGATCGTCGGCGGCGGGCTGAGCGGCGTCGAGGTCGCTTCCGAGCTGCGCGAAAGCCGCAAGGACTTGAACATTCGCATTCTGGACCGCGGGCCGAGCATTTTGTCGGCGTTTCCGAGCGCAGCCCAGAAGTACGTCGCTTCGTGGTTCCATGAACATGAAGTCGAAATGTGCGGCCACATTTCGCTCTGCCGGCTGGAGGAAGGCGTGTTATACGACCAGGACCGTCCGATCTATACCGACGTCACCGTCTGGACGGCGGGGATTCAACCTAGCCCGATCGTGCAGCAGCTCGATCTGGAGAAAGACGCCCAAGGCCGTATAGTATTGAACCAATATCATCAAGTTCCCGCCTTCCCCGAAGTTTTTGTCGTCGGCGATTGCGCAAGCCTCCCCTTCTCGCCGAGCGCGCAAGCGGCGCAAGCACAGGGCAAGCAAGTGGCTGAAGTGATGGAGGCGATTTGGCGAGGCGAAACGCCGCGTCTTGGCAAGATCAAGCTGAAAGGCGTGCTAGGCTCCCTCGGCAAAAAAGCCGGCTTCGGCATGATGGGCAAAACGACATTGACCGGACGTGTTCCACGTGCATTGAAGAGCGGCGTTTTGTGGAAATCGAAGCATCATTTCGGTTAATAACGGACTTACTCCGAACAAGCTGGCGCTCCAAGCGGAAGAGCCGGCTTTTTTGGCACAAAAAACGGTTCGAATCGATGCACCCCGCAAGGGGTTGCATCGATTCGAACCGATTCGTTCATCTGGACTAATCCAGGTCATAATCAATATTGAACGAGGCTTCGTATTCGCGAATCGCCTCCAGAATTTTCTCGTGAAGCTCCTCGGCCGTTGGTGCGGCAACGATTTCCCCGTTCACCAGCGCGTAAGGGAATAAGTAGCACTCGCCACAGTTGCCGAGACAGCCGTATTCGATGACATCATATTCGGGATTTTGTTCCAATTCTTTCATCACTTTTTCGGTGCCATGGTGCATGTTGGCCGCGCAAAATTCGATGATCGGTCTCATGATTCGTTCCACCTAACCAGTTTCATGGCTTAGCCATTTTATTTTCTGACATATTGTAATATAATAAACTTTAGAAAGGAGTTGAAGCAAATGAGCGAAAGCGCACAAAACACAATGTACGACGAAATCCTTGAGGTTTTGGATAAACTTCGCCCGTTCCTGCAGCGCGACGGCGGCGACGTTGAGCTCGTTGACGTCGAAGACGGCATCGTTAAGCTGAAGCTGATGGGTGCTTGCGGCAGCTGCCCTAGCTCCACCATCACGTTGAAAGCCGGCATCGAACGCGCTCTGGTCGAAGAGGTTGAAGGCGTTAAAGAAGTTATGCAAGTTTTCTAATTCATGGACCGCCATTATAGTAAGAGTCTCGCTTATGTCAGCGAGGCTCTTTTGCTGTCTTCACCAAAGTCCGGATCGGGTCCAGCCCGCCGGATACATCCATCATATTGCCCGTAATAAAATCCGATTGCGGCTCGCATAAAAACGAAATCATGCGAGCGACGTCCTCACCGGTTCCCGGCCGGCCGCGCGGCGATTCTTCATCCTCCAGGTGCTCCACTTCGGCGATCCGTTTTTCTTTGTTCGATCCGCGGATGTCGCCCGGACAAATCATATTCACCGTCACGCCGTGTGCGGCTTCTTCGACGGCAAGCGTCTTCGTGAAGGAGACGAGTCCCACCTTGGCGGCGGCATATACGGCGCGATGCGGCCAGCCTCTTGCTTCCGCAGCATGGCCGAATCCAAAATGGATGATCCGCCCCCAGCCGCGCTCGCGCATCCCCGGCAGCACAAGATGGTCGAGCAGCATGACGCCGACCAAGTTGCCCTGCAGCAAATAATGGATTTCATCCCATGTGTAATCGCCGAACAACCTTCTCTCCCGAATAAAAGGCCCCGCATTATTAATCAGGATGTCGATTCCGCCGAATCGTTCCTCGATGTCCCGCACAAGCGCGGTCAGCTCATCCTGCTTCGTTACGTCCGCCTTGTAAGCGGAGCATCGTACGCCCATCGCTTCGATCGTGATTGCCAGCTCCAGCGCTTCCGCTTCGCTGTTCACATAAGTCAATACGATGTCGCAGCCCTTTTCGGCCAGCACGAGTGCGGTCATTTTGCCAAGACCTTTGGCGCTGCCCGTAATGAGCGCAACTTTGTGACGCAAACTTCCGTTTACGGTCATCCCCGGTTTCCCCCCACACTTTACAGTTGCGTGCGACAATATCGACATGCCGTTGCGATCGTCCGGCACACCATATCGTATCCGCTTTTCAGCTCGTTCGTGTTGTCTGCGATATTTTCCAACCTGGCATGAGCGCCCAATTCGCGGTGGCTCTGTTCCAAATCGTCCTGCATCTCCGCGTTCATATGATGAATTTCCATATTGCGCGTGTTCCGCAGCTTCGACAATTCATTCTGATACTGATTTTTCAGCGTGGTCAGCCTTAGTTCCAGTTTATCATGAACGCTCGCCTGACGCATCTGCCGGAGGACGGTGAAATAGGAAAATCGCGACTTCACCTTCTCCGTACGCAAATCGAACAGCCGGTTCAGGAACACGCCTAACTTGTCGAGAATGGAGAACACGCGAATGATCGCATTTTTGAAAAAATAAACATGCCGGTAATAGTTCAGCTTCTCTTCTTCCGACATGTCGGCAACCGACGACTTCGTGATCATCGCGGCGAACCGGTTGCTGCAGTAGACGCTTTGTTCGAGCTCGTCCAGCGATACGCGCAGCCCGCGCACCCACACATCCAACTGTCGAAACAGATGCCGGGGATCGCTGCTATGCAGCATCAGCTGCTGGATTCGGCCGCTTAGCTCGTCTATGGCTTCCATCGCCGCAAGCAATTGTCCTTCGTCTTTTCTTGGCGGCTCCCCAAACAAGCTTCGCAACATCAGGTCATACACCTCCGCTATGATTCGTCGACTTCCGGCTTCCGCTGGCCGGGGCGGACCCGGTACGCTGCCGAACTCGCAGCATCCGTCGCATAAAGCGCCGTTCACGCCAAGCTCATCCGCTTACCGAATTATTCGCCAGCAGGTCGCCGTTTACCTGCCAATAGGACAAATCGGCCTCCATCCCGACCGAGGACAGTAAGGCAGAGCAAAGCCGCAAGCAGCAGCTGTCGCCCGCAATCCGAACGGCGATCCGCTTCGCGCGATAAGAAAAGCTTCTATTCGAAGCATTCTCCACGATGAATGACCCTGCGTAAAAGGAAGCTTTTCTTGGTAAAGAAAGTTCTCTTTCACTTTAACGCGTTATCGAACTTAAACTTTCTTTATCGTTAAACATAAGTATTCGCCCGCAGTAGATGAACAATACTTATGGAGCGGATGCCCATATCTCTTTTCATAAAAAGAAAGGGGTCCTACTCCCGTCCCCCAACTTTCATGGACGAGACGTTGGTCCCCCATAACAGATATACGATTGCTACTGCTGCACGCGGCATCATGGACGGACGATCGTCCCCACGCCCCTACTTTCTCCTGCTTCCCTATTTCTATGTCGATGCTCGTTACAGGCTGCTCGCACCGTTCATGCCGTACGGAAAATATTCCTTCCAGCGCTTCGTCACAAGCTCCACGATGTCCTCGCGCGGGAACAGCTCGTCCGGATATCCCGGCTTCATCCGGGCATCGATAACGATCGGCAGCTCGTACGACAAATGGTGGTTCCGGATTTCCGCATCGGCGTAAATATCGTGCGCCGGGTTGAATCGGGTGAATACCGCCCATAGGAACGCCATCTGGCTGCGCGCGATCGAAGCGTCGTCCGCCAAAATGACGAACGGCCAAGGCGTCGATGCCTCGCGCAGACGGGCGAGCAGACGCTTCGGAAGCTCCGGCTCGTCGACGTACGACGCACCGGAAACGACGAGGCAGCCGCGGCAATAGACTTCGGCCGCATCGATTTCATCGATCGGGCCGCCTTCATAAGCGGAAGGCAGCTCGCGAATCGGGGCGCCCGTGCCGAGCATAACGGCTTTGCTGCCGTGATTCAGCTGCAGTCCGGTGTAGTCGAGCGTGTCGTGCGACGTTTTATTGAAAATGAACAGATCCTTGCGCGGATCGAAACGTTCCAGCACGGTCTCGAGCAAATGCTTGAAGTCGGCCAGATCCAGCGTTTGGTCGGTCAATATTAAAAACTTCGTCAGCGTTAGTTGGCCTTCGCCGAGAATGCGGAACGCGGTGCCAAGCGCCTCACGCGAGTAACTCTCGCGCACGATCGCCGCCGCCAGCGGATGAACGCCCGTTTCGGCATATGCCCATAACGACTTGACACCCGGCATCGCCATCGGAAACGCAGGCGCAAGCAGACGCTGTAAATACTCGCCGAGGAAATAGTCTTCCTGGCGCGGCTTGCCGACGATCGTCGCCGGATAGATGGCGTCCTTGCGGTGCCAAACGTGATCTACGTTGAATACGGGGAAATCATGAATAAGCGAATAATAGCCGTAATGATCGCCGAACGGCCCTTCCGGCCGTCGCTCGTGCGGCGGCACGTATCCGCAGATCGCGAATTCGGCTTCCGCAGGCAAGCGGTGAACGCCGTACGGATCGTCGACAACAGGCAGCTTCTGCCCCATAATGAGCGAGGCCAGCATCAGCTCAGGCAAATGCTCGGGAACCGGCGCGATTGCAGCGGCAATCAACGCGGGCGGTCCGCCGAGGAAGACCGATACGGGCAGCGGCTGGTTCCGCTTCTCCGCCTCGTGGTAATGGAAGCCGCCGCCCTTATGGATTTGCCAGTGCATGCCGGTTGTTTGCCCGTCGTAGACTTGCATCCGGTACATCCCGAGATTGTGGTGCTTGTTGTCCGGATGCTCCGTATAGACGAGCGGCAATGTCACGAACGGTCCGCCGTCTTCTTGCCAGCTTGTCAGCACCGGCAGCGTGTCCATCGGCTGCTGCTTGCGGCATACGTCAAGAATCGGCGTTTGGCCGTTCGCCGCTTTTTTCGTGCCGACCCGGGCCAAATCGAAGATCAGTCCCCGTTCGTTCCATAACGCCTTCGGGGTAGGCGGCATCAAAGTGCTCGTCGCTCCGATGATTTGCTTCATGAATTGCTCGGGCCTCGGTCCAAACGCCAGGTCGACGCGACGGCTTGTCCCGAACAAATTCGTAAGCACCGGAAACGGACTGCCCTTTACGTTCGTGAACAGAAGCGCAGGGCCCTGCTCGTCGATCACCCTGCGGTGAATTTCGGCAAGCTCCAAGTATGGATCTACCGGAGCCGTAATTTCGATCAAATCTTTTTCTTTGCGCAATACGTCCACGAATGATCGTAAATTTGTATGAATCAATGAACTGCCCCCTATATAACGGAAGTTATCATGGATAAACGGCTAGCGCCGTCCACGTCGGCGCATCGTTTACCAAGAAATATAAGCCAAGTATAAAGTGAAACTTATCCTTTCTTATATTTTAAAAAAATTGCAGATGAGCGGCTCATCTGCTTAATTGCCAAGCGCGTATGCATAAATAACTGAGTACGCTGAACAACACGGATATGATTGCCGTATGGAGCATACTGGAGAACAACTGCCAATCTTCCGAGCCGAACGTAACGGTCACGAAGCCGCCACTGAACACTTGGAGCACAACTAACGTGAGCGACCATAAACTTGCGGAATATAACTCACGAATATGATTGTACTTGCGCGACGCCACGAAAGCAACCGCCGCGATCAGAAAGAACAACAGTAAAGCGGCAATACGGTGCGTAAAGGCGATTAATGTCGCTCCCGAAAGCTCGGGAATAAATTGTCCGTTGCAGAGCGGCCAACCGACGCAGCCGCCGGCGGATTCCGTATGGCGAACGAATGCGCCGATATATACGACGATATAGCAATAGATGCTGACGAGCCATATTGCATTTCGGAACGACTTGGGAACCGACCGGCCGACGGCCATAGCGTATTCGGCTTTGCCCAAGCTGATCCGTCTCATGTACACCGCCAGCAGCAGCGTACAAGCAAAAGCCAGCATCGAGATGCCGAAATGCAGCGCCTTGACGGCCGACGACTGCGACCACATGACGGCCATCGCACCAAGCACGGCCTGTACGATCGTAAAGAACAACGCGCCATACGCAAACCATTTGACGTCTTTACGCTGTTTCACATATCGCGATATGGCGATGGCCGTCGCCACAATGATAAGGCCTACGACACCGGTTACGGCCCGGTGCGAATATTCTATGATGGATTCAACCGTATAAGCAGGAATGAACTTGCCGTTGCAGAGCGGAAAATCATCGCCGCAACCGCGGCCGGAGCCGGTTTTCGTTACGAGCGCGCCTGCCAGCAGCACAAGAAACATGCCGATGCAGGAAATATAAGCAAGCCACTTCAAACTGTTCGTTTTCATGCCAGCACCTTCTCTCTGAGATCACCATTCATTATAGCGATAATCGACTGTTAAATCCATGCAGAAAATGTGACAAAGTCGGTACGTAAACATGAACTGTGTGAACGGCTTGTCCATCGGATCTGCTTTCATAAAAAAACGGACAGGATTCCGGTTGCCCGGATTCCTGTCCGTATATTGTGAAGCAAGTACATCCTTTTTAATCCGAATTTCGGCTTATTTAGCGGCTGCCTTGGCAACCTCTACGGCACGGTCGAAAAATTGCTCGATTTCTTCTCTCGACTTCCGCAGCTTGCTGACGAAGCGAATCAGTTCTTCGCCTTCCCGAAACGCGATGAAGCTCGGGATCCCGAGAATATTCAACCGTTCGCAAACGTCCGGCAGTTCGTCGCGGTCAATTTGTATAAAATTCAACCGGTCCGCGTAATCGCGCTCAAGCTCCGGCATAAACGGTTCGATGAAATGGCAATCCTTGCACCAGGTCGTCTTGAATACGGCGATCGTTGGTTTTGCTCCCGCGATTGCTTCGTTAAAGGCTTGTTCCGTCGAAATCTGTTCCATCGCAATCATCCTTCCGCATAACAGTACTTTTCGTTTGTATCCGTTATACACGAACCGGGTCGCGAAGTCAACCTGCTCATGACGTTATTGTGGATAAGCCGCTATTCGCGATGAATGGACAGCACCGTTCCGTCCTCGGACCACTTCGCGCTTCCGCCAAGCTCTTCGACGATCGGAACGATCGGAACGTATACGCTGTTCTCATAGGTGCCTACAGCGTCGCCCAGATCGATCTCGCGGCCGTTCACTTCCGCTTTGCTGCTTCCCATCGTCATGACGATCGTTTTCCCGGATTGCTCGTCATATACGGTGATCTGCTGTTTCTCTTCGTTCCAAACGACGTTGGCATACAGGCTTTCCGCCACATAGCGGATCGGACCGTAGGTCACGTCGCCTTCGACGATCGGCGGGAATAAGCTATAGCCGTCATCGTACAAGTTAACATCCGTCCGCGTAATATGCAGATCGTTTTTCAACAAATCGTATAAAGTCGATTTGGAATCCAGCATATTCAAGAAGCCGTTCGGCGTCAATTTCGTGTATTCATTCAAAAATAACGGATACACTGTCTTCGTGTCGATCGTATCGATCGCCACTTCTTCGTTCGCGCTCCAAGTTTCGCTCGCGACCGTCAGTTTAATGCCCTTTAGGCCGTCAAGCCCTTGTCGGGCGCCTGCAATGCCTTCCTGCTCGCCAAGCTCGCTCAGCTGCTCCTTCGCGGCGTCGTTGAAGCTTGGGATAATCGCCAACTCGAAGTTCGACTTGCGAACCTTCAAATCGCCGTCAACGTAGAGATCGGCTTTCAGGTACGTTTTGTCGTTTAGAACCGTGGACAATGACGCAGTCGCTTCTTTTTCCAGCTCGTCGAATTGAGCGACCGCTTCCTTCAAGCCGTCATGAATCATCGTATACAGCTCTTCGACCGCTTTCGCTTTCTCTTCTTCCGTCGGCTGAGGAAGATCGGCGTCTTCACCCGCTCCGGCTCCGATTTGCTGCATCATGGCCAAGGTGATATCCGTGATTTGGGCGACCGCTTCTTTCAGCCCTTTTTCGTCATTCAACAAGTTGGTGATCAACGATTTTAACAGATCGATAATTTCATTGCCATAAAATTCGGTATGTACTTTGTGCAGCGACAACTTCTCGCCATGGATCGTTTCTTCTACCTTATCCACTTGAATCGTTTTTGGATTCGGCAAGTTTTTGATCAGATAACCGCCTGCGGCATCGAACATTTTCTGTCCCGACTCCGTAATTTGGCCTTGCATTTGTTGTGCCAGCTCCATAATGCCGCGGTCAGCGCCATACAGACCTGCCGTCTGAACAACAATCGGACGTTTTGCGCCCTCCAGTTGGAGTACGATGCGGTCTCCGCTCGCGGACATGGCAAAAGGTATTGACCCTTTGCCGTAAGTGAAGCTGCCCTTGACGGAAATATGGTTCGCATCCTGCTGCTTCAAGTCGCTGAACTCCAGCTTCGTCTTGCTGAACAATTGAACGATGTTCTTCTCTTCCGGCTCAAGTTTGTTCAGCGCTTCCTCATTCAGCATCAATTCCAACGCAATGCTGGAACTGCCTGTCATCGATTTGGTTTTTGCGTTGTCCAGCAACACTTTGTTCAAATCGATGCCTCCGACTGCTTGACATCCCGCCGCGATCAGCATAACGGCGATCAGCGCGGCAAGCAGCCACGTTTTTCTTTTCCCCATAATCAACTCTCCTCTCATTAGTATTATAAGGAAAAAATAAGTCTATGTACATCTCTTGCCAAAACGAAGAAAAGCTGCTGCACCCCCGGCTTGCCTTCTATTTCGGCAAATCGGGAGCACGGCAACTTTCCATTCCGTCTTAACTATTTATCATAGGTTGTTCAAGGTTTTAACCGTTCTGACGTGCGTTACCGCGAGACCGGTTCAACAGCCGGAGCAGCTTGCCCATCACTTTGCGCAGCGGCGCCGGATAACCGGCGATGTCTTCGCTGTTCACAACCTTAAGCAAAATAAGCAGAACCGGGTACAACGCCATCATGACTCCGCCGACAACGACCGCTACGATGAAATAAGCCAGCTTCGCGTTGATCCATTCGACGAGGTTCGCTCCGTACATTTCCAGGCCGAAGCCTACGCCCGACATAATCGCCACGGCAAGCAAATACCCGACCCATTTGCTGCCGAGCAGCGTAAATTTCATTCGCTTGCGGATCGACATCAGGTTAAACAGCGTTGATATGAGGAAACACAACGTCGTTGCGAACACGATGCCATAAATGCCGAAGAACGGCGCCAGCGCAAAGCTTCCGACGAGTTTGACGATAATTCCGACGATGACATGATACATCGGCTGGCGCGTAGCCCCGAGGCCGGTCAATATCGAGCCCGAGGTCATCATCGTAATCTGGAAGATCGCCCCGAACGTAAGCAAGGCGATGATGCCCGTGCCCTCCAGATTGCTGAATAGCAAGCCGTTGATCGCTCCGGAAGCGACGCACAACGCCGCAACGATCGGCACACCCGAAAAGATCGAGATGCGCATCGCCATCGTGGCTTGGCGGCTTACATTCGCCATATCCCGCTTCGCGAAGGCGGACGAGATGACCGGGATGATCGATTGGCTGAGCGCCACCGCCAATATCGGCGGAATGCCCGCGATCGACTGGGCCCGGATCGTCAGAATGGCCAGCTCCTGCTTCGCCGCATCCGCGCCGATGTCGCCTTGAAGCAAAGAAACGACGATCGAAGAGTCGATAAAATAAATGAGCGGCACGGCCATCGACGTCAAAACGATTGGAATCGACATCCGGAAAATTTCCGCGTAAATTTCTTTCAGCGACAGCTTGCGGCCGCCCGAAGACGTCCGTTTCAACGCCCCTCCGGTACGCTTCAGCTTCCGAGCGTAATAGATCATGACGGCGAACGCACCGATGCTGCCGAACACCCCTCCGAACGAGGCGCCGGCCGCTACCCACTCGTCGGAGTAGTCCAGGAAGAACAAAATATAAGCGAGACCGACGGCGGTAAGCACGCGCAAAATTTGCTCGATGATTTGCGAGACGCCGCCGGCCGTCATCAGTTGACGACCCTGGTAATAACCGCGCATCATGGCGATCACCGGGAACAGCAGCAGCGCGGGTGCAATGGCTCGGATGGACATTGCCGCCTCCGGCACCTTGCTGACATACGTCGCGTACAGCGGCGCGAGCGCGATAAGCAGCACCGTAATGACGATGCCCGCAACGAAGCCGAACAAAATCGCCGCATAATAGATCCGCTGCGCTTCGTCGTTGCGGCCGAGCGCGATCCGCTCGGAGATCATTTTGCTGAGCGTGCTCGGGATGCCTGCCGTTGCCACGACAAGCAAGAGCAGGTATAAATTGTTGGCGATGCCAAATGAAGCGTCGCCGATCGTGCCGAGCAAATGCTCGAGCGGCACTCTTTGAAATACGCCCAAAACGCGGGCTACCAATGCGGCTAATGCTAGAATCAGCGTACCTTTAATAAATGAGTCCTTGGCCAAACGGGCAACCTTCCTTCCGATCGGTCTAGCAAATGAAATACAAGAACGAATTATCGCAAAACTTATAATCTTGCATTTAAAAACCGCACAGCGAAATGCCGCGCGGTTCGACAAATATCGATATTACGATTGTATTACTTCCGGCCGATTTGTTCAAGCGGTTGATGATGTCCGCGCACCGGTACGGCTGCGTTGGAAGGAGCCGCCCACTTCACGCCGTTCGAAATAATCTGCAGTACTTGGGCGTTATGGTAGGTCGGATACGTCTCATGACCCGGGCGGAAATAGAAGATTTTACCTTGACCGCGATAGAACGTGCAGCCGCTCCGGAACACTTCGCCGCCTTCAAACCAGCTGACGAAAATGAGCTCGTCCGGCGCCGGGATGTCAAAATGCTCCCCGTACATCTCTTCTTTCTCCAGCTCGATATACTCCGGAAGCCCTGCTGCGATCGGATGCGCCGGATTGACGACCCAGATGCGCTCCTTCTCGTCGGCTTCGCGCCATTTCAAGTCGCAGCCCGTGCCCATCAGCTTCTTGAATATTTTCGAGAAGTGGCCGGAATGCAATACGACGAGTCCCATGCCTTGCATGACACGCTGGTGCACGCGTTCGACGATTTCGTCGGAGACGAGATGGTGTCCGGCATGACCCCACCAAATGAGCACGTCCGTGTTGTTCAACACTTCTTCGGTCAAACCGTGCTCCGGCTGATCCATCGTCGCCGTACGTACTTCGATGCCTTCGGCGCGAATGCCGGCAGCAATAGCGTTATGTATGCCTTGCGGATACACTTCGGCTACTTTGGCGTTCGAATGCTCATGAATATTTTCATTCCACACCGTTACGTTTAACATGGAATTTCCCCTCTCCATCGCGATTTCGCTTCGTCCATTATATCAATCTTACGTTTCAAGAACAAACTTGCGGATGACTTCCGCTACGCCGTCTTCTTCGTTGCTTGCCGTTACGTAGTCTGCCGCTTCCTTCACGGCATCCTGCGCATTCCCCATGGCAACGCCCAATCCCGCTTCGCGAATGGCGGCGATATCGTTCAAGCTGTCGCCCACGGCGATCGCCTGCGACATGTCGATGCCGAGCAGCTTGCACATTTCCTGCATGCCAACCGCTTTATTGACGCCGATCGGGTTGATCTCGATATTTACGGGCGAGGAATTCGTGATCTCCATGCCGCCCCAGCCGCGGATCGTATTCAAAATTTCATTGCGGCTCGCATCATCCTCGGAATGGACGCCGAATTTCAGCCAGCTTGTCGAATCGATATCGTCGATCCAACGCTCCGTGTTGTAGATGCCTTCCACGGAATAAGCCCAATACCAGACGTCGTAACGAGAGACGAGCGCATGCAGACGGCGGACAAGAGCCGCGTCCATCACGCGCCGCAAATGCAGCTCGTTCGGCGTTTTCCAAACTTCTCCGCCGTTAACCGTAACCATCGGCGTGTGGAGAAGTCCCAGCTCCTCCGCAAAAGGATAAGCGCTCGGAAAGCCTCGCCCGGTAGAAAAACTTACCGTCACGCCCGCATCCAGAGCTTCGCGAATCGCCCGCTTATTCCCTTCGGAAATTTGCCCGCTTTCATTCAGCAATGTGCCGTCCATATCCAATGCGACAAGCTTGTATTGTGTCAAAAGTCTCCCCATCCTTTATATATCGGTCTACCGTAACAGGTTAGAGACATTGTATCACAATCCGATTGCTTGTGTACGCCTGAATTGCAAATCCGTCGCAGCTTTTGCCGGCTCTCCTTGGATATACAAGGCATGCCACAACGCAAAAATATAAATGGCCCACAGCTTCCTGGAGTAGTCGCTTTTGCCGTCCCGATGAGCGAGATACATTGCTTTGACCGGCTTCAGGTTAAAATACGGCTCGATGCCGCTCGCCTCGATCTGTTCGATGATTTCTTCGCCGCGCTTCCCTCGAAGCCATTCGCGGAGAGGCACCGGGAATCCAAGCTTCGGACGCTGCAATATAAATTCGGGGACGATGCCTTCCATCGCTTTGCGGAAAATGTACTTGGTCGTCCCTTGCCGCAAACGGTAGGCGGTAGGAATTTTGCGCGCCAGCTCGAACAGCTCCTTGTCCAAAAACGGGACGCGCAGCTCCAGCGAATGAGCCATCGTCATTTTGTCCGCCTTCATCAGAATATCGCCGGGTAGCCATAAATTCATATCGATATGCTGCATCCGCGTCACCGGGTCAAGGTGAGTCGTCTGCCGGTAGTAGGCATCGGTAATTTGCAGGGATCCTTTGTAATCCTGCAGCGACTCGTTTGACAGGCTGACGACTTCCGCTTTCATGTCGTCGGAAAATATTTTCGCATTGCCGACAAACCGCTCCTCAAGCGGCTGCGTCCCCCGAAGCACATAGTTGCGGCCCGGAATGCCGGCCGGCAGCCACTGAGTGGTCAGGCGCAGCAAACGCTTAAGCGAAGGCGGCAGCCATGCGATCGGGCGAAGCGATAAAGGCTCGCGGTAGATCCGGTAGCCGCCGAACAACTCATCCGCTCCTTCGCCGGACAGGACGACCTTCACATGCTGCGAAGCCAGCTCGGCTACATGATATAACGCTATGGCCGACGGGTCGGCGACCGGCTCGTCCTGATGCCATACCGCACGGGGGACGGACCCGAAATAATCGCTTTCGGTGATCATCTTCGCGTAATGCTCCGAACCGATTCGCTCCGCCGTTCGGCCTGCGATGATCGTTTCGTCGCGATCTCCGGCAAATCCGACCGAAAAGGTTTTTACCGGCTCGCGCGATCGCATGTAGGAGGCGATACTCGTCGAATCGATGCCGCTCGACAGAAAGCATCCCCGTTCGACGTCGCTATGCATGTGATGCGCAACGGAGTCCAGCAGCCTTTCGCGGATTTCCTCGATATAATCCCCGATCGGCCGATGCGTCGGTTCAAACGAAGGCTCCCAATAGCGGCGGATGGTCATCTGTCCGCTCGTATCCACGGACACGGTATGCCCGGGCGGCAGCTTGTAAATATGCTGAAACATCGTCCCCGGCTCCGGCGTAAACTGGAACGTCAAATAATCAAGCAAGCTCTCCGTCCTTACGGAACGAACGACGGCCCCCGTCGCAAGAATGCTCTTAATTTCGGAGGCAAATATAAACTGCTTGTCGTCCTTGTAATAATAGAACGGTTTGATCCCGAAATGATCTCTTGCCCCAAGCAAACGCTGCTGATTCCGATCCCATAGAACGAAGCCGAACATGCCGCGCAGGCGAGTGACGCAGCAATCGCCGTATTGCTCATAGAGATGGACGATCACTTCCGTATCGCTGCTCGTCCTGAACCGGTGCCCCAGTTGTTCCAGCTCGCTGCGCAGCTGGCGATAATTGTAGATCTCGCCGTTAAACACGATCCACACCGATTCATCCTCGTTGCACAGCGGCTGGGCGCCTTCCTGCAAATCGATGATCGACAAACGCCTGAATCCAAATCCGATATGCCTGTCGGCATAATAACCGGTATCATCCGGACCGCGATGCCGGATCGGGTCGGTCATGGCTTGTAAAAGCTCAGGCGAAGGAATGACATTTTCATTCAGGAGGATTCCCGAAATGCCGCACATATTGCACGCTTCTCTCTTATGCACATTTTTTTATAACTTATATTAGGATAATCAATTAAAGGTAAAACATACCTATTCGTTATTGTACTGCGGCAGACTCGTATGTTCAATAAGGGTGCAGGCACCGGGAGATTAAAGTATAATGAAGCCGAAGGCGATGATCTTGAATGAATCGGAGGGGAACGATTTGATTAAAGGATTAACGACCGCGGGAATCGGTCATCCGGAAAGCTTGGAGCAGTTTGTCGCGTTAGCGGGACAACACGGCTTCGGTGCGGTCGATGCCGGAGGAGGTCAACTGGCGTCATGGATTCAAGACAAAGGAGCGGCTGAAGTCAACGATTATTTGAAGCGGCACTCGGTTATCATCGGCAGCGTAGGCCTCCCGGTGGAATGGCGCCATTCCGAGGAGCAGTTCCGCGCCGGATTGCCCGCTCTGGCCGAGCACGCAGCGGCTGCGGCGGCCGTCGGATGCACGAACTTCTGTACATACGTGCTGCCTTCGACGGATTATAACGCAGCGCATTTTATGGCGCTCGCGACGCGCAGACTGCGCACATGCGCTCAAATCGCCGGAGCCTACGGCTTGCAGCTTGGACTCGAGTTCGTCGGACCGCACCATTTGCGCACCGCCTGGAAAAATCCGTTTATTTGGGATATGGAAAGCACCCTTGATTGGATCGATGCGATTGGCGAGCGCAACGTCGGCTTATTGTTCGATGCGTTCCATTGGTACACGAATGGCGGAACGATCGAGAATATTTTACGTCTGAACGCAAATCAAATCGTTCACGCCCATATCAATGACGCGCGGAACGTTGCGGTGGAGGAGGTTCTCGACAACGACCGGCTGTATCCTGGCGAAGGCGCGATCGATTTGAAGGCATTCTTGCAAGGACTCGCTCAAATCGGATATAAGGGCGTCATTTCCCAAGAGATTTTGACGCGCGAACCTGTTGCCGGAACGCCGGACGAGCTTATTGCGAAGTCGGCCGCCGCATTCCGCAAAGTGTATGCGGCAGCCGGGCTGGAATAGTCGAACCGGAAAACAGGGTCATCAGAATAAGACGGCGAGAAACAGAATGGAATAAATAAACCTGCGAACCGACGGGCTCCATTTGCTGCGCTTCATGCCTTTGCACCTCCTGTCTTATTGTTTATACTATGCAACTTTGTTTACCACGTGCAAAACAGAGTCAATTAAAAACCGTCTTCGAACGCATCGGAATGCGATCGAGACGGTTTTTTGATTGGTTGGTTATTGCGTCGCGGTTTGCTGCTGATCTGCCGTTCCATTCGTTGTGCCGTCTGAAGTCCCGTTAGCGGCTTGATTCTGTACAGGCGGTTTTCTCGGTCCGCTGTCGGTCAAGCCGACCGCTTCATCGTAAGCGTCGAATATTTGGCGGGCGATCGGGGCCGCGCCCCAAGAACCGAATTCGCCTTCCGGCACAACGACGGCAACCGCTAGCTTCGGCTTATCAGCCGGAGCGTAAGCGATAAAGACGGCGTTGTCGACTTTCTTTCCGGCAACGTCCGACTGCGACGTTCCGGTTTTGCGCGCATAACGGTATGGGAAACCATCGAAGCCTTGGACTCGAACCTGCTCCATCCCTTTTTGAACGACGTCCCAATACTTCGTCGGAAAGTCCACTTCATTAAGAATTTCCGTCGTATAACCTTGAACAAGTTTGCCGCTGGAATCCTCAATTTTTTCTACAAACTGCGGTTTCGGACGCTTGCCTCGGGTGGCCAGAGTGGAAGCGTACTGCGCCAGTTGCAGCGCCGTATATTTCCCTTGCTGACCGAACGAAGCATAGATGAGCGGAGATTGTGCACTTCCGCTTATTTTGCGCTCATGGAAGTATTCCACTAAACCCGGGCTTTCGTTCGGCAAACCGCTGCTTGTTTTCACGCCAAGTCCAAACCGCTTTAAATACTTATCCAATATTTCGAGACCTTCATCCCCATTGCGTTTATACAGCTCGTTGCCGATCATCGACATATAGGGGTTGGAAGAAACCTGTATCGCTTTGGCTGGGTCCAATTTTCCATAAACGTGGTTCGAAGCATTGCGTATTTTCACTTCATGACCTTTGGATCCGAAAGCGAAAACCCCCGTGTCCGTATAAGGCGTTGAAGTCGTAATTAACCCTTCATTCAAACCCATCAAAACCGTCAAAGGCTTCATTGTCGAGCCTAATGGAACGAGGGACGATGGATGCTTGCCCCGTTCCTTGTTATCCTTGTAATTCGCAGGAACGTCGCGAATCGTCCCGTTAAGCATAAACGGTGAAATCGCGGCCAGATCCTCGGAGCTGATGCGTCCGCCCCGCCATACGTTCGGATCGTAGTCCGGCATGCTCGCCATGGCGACGACCTTGCCCGTTTGCACCTCCATCGCCACGGCGAAGCCGGCTTTCGCATTTGGTGCCGCTTCCGACTTGATCGTTGACGTTCTGATCTTCTTGAGATGATCCACGATCGCCTGCTCGGTCTTGAGCTGGACGTCGCGGTTGATGGTCAGATACAGGTTGTCGCCCTTTTCCGGCTCCACGATTGTCGGCGCGCCGATAATTTTGTTCTGCGCGTTGACCGGGAACGTTCGCAAACCGTTTTTACCCCGTAATACATCCTGATACATCAGTTCAATACCGTCAAAGCCGACGTCCTCGAACGGCAAATATTTGTTCTCCGAAGCCTGCGTCGTTTGCCGTTCGATGTCCTTATATTTGTTGAGCACAAGCGACGCGGAATTGTACTTCTTCAAATAGCCGACCAGTTGCACGGCAATCGTATCCGTATCGTAATTGCGCAGCGCTTCCTCCACGATATCAAGCTCCGGAAACTCGTCCCGGCGCTCCATGAAGTAAGCGATCTCTTCCTCCGTCAGCCCGGTCTTGATCCGGCGCGGAACGTAGCCGTAGCTCATCGTTGCGTTGATGTCCATCTGCTTGAGTATTTCCTCCGGCTTCATGACCGGCTTGCCCTTTTCGCCGTATTTGGCGAATATTTCGGACAGCTTCTTGGCGAACTCCAGCGCCTCGTCATCCTTAATACCGTTCGGCAGACGGTAATACAACGATTGCGTCGGCGTCGAATAAGCGATTCTATGACCCGTCGAATCCAATATATTGCCGCGGATCGGCGGAATCGGATCGCTCTTCGTGTTAATCAGCTTCTCGCTTTGCTTCAGTTCCTCTCCCTCGACGAATTGCAGGATGGCGAGCCGTACGATCAGGACGGAAAATATAAAAAACGTACTGAAGAAAAACAAGTTGAGCCGAAACGAAAACTGCCGCCGCTTCTTGATCTCCTGCTGCTGCGGATCGTCCATCGAATGGTTCATATTAAAATCCACTTCCCGTAAATCAGTTTTACTTTCCTATCAATTAGACGATCGTTACTTGGCATTGGTTTTAGCCGTATCGATAAAAGTTTGGATCGTATCGTCGATGTCCAGATCCATGATCTTTTCGCCTTTATATTTGAGGGTCACCTTCGTGTCGTTAGGCTTTCCCGTCAGCTCCAAGCTCTTCGTTTTGACCGTGAACGTACCGTCCGCATTGGACGTATACTTCGCTTCCTTCGCTTCGGCAGCCATCGATTTGACCGCTTCCTCCGCCGCGCCTGCCATGACCTTCGCCGCTCCGTCCGAAACGCCGGCAACGACCTGGTCGCCGATCTTCTTCAGGTCATCGATCGTATAGCCGCTATAGATGGCGATGAATAACAAAATCGCGATGACGATCACCCATTTGACGACCGTTTTGACGACTTTGACGACAATAATGAGCGCGACGACCGCCAAGGCAAGCACCCACCAGTTTTCCTGCAAAAATTGGATCAATTGCTCCGAATTCATCTAAAATATCCTCCCCAATATGCTTTATCCATGATTATACAACAATACGAACAGCAGCGTAAATCTAACAAAATAACCCCAAACGGGCATATGTCGGACGACCCCCGCGTACGATCAGTAGTGACAGCTTTTCCAGCAAGCTATCTCAACGAACCTGGTGGTGAAACTCATTGAAAACGGCGATCTGGCTTTATGTTTTCATGTTCGTCGCTTATTTCGACCTGCATGCCCAATATCCGATTCTGTCGCCCTTTGCCTTGTCGATCGGCGCCGCGCCTTCGTTTATCGGCTTCATCATGGGGATGTATTCGATTACCCATCTGCCGGGCAATATGCTGGCCGGCTACAGCGTCGATCGGTACGGCAGCAGGCTATTCATCATCCTCAGCTTGATTGCAGCCGGCATCATCCTGCTGCTGCAAGCGAATGCGACGACTCCATGGCAGCTGCTCGTCCTTCGCTCCATCAGCGGCTTCGTGCTCGCATTTTTGTCTCCCGCCTGCTTGTCGCTGCTCGCCCGGATTGCGCGGGACCCGGTACATCAAGGCAAGCTCATGGCCGGCAACGGTCTCGTACATACGCTGGCTTCGGTCATTTCCCCGGCGGCAGGCGCTTTTCTCGTAGCGAAGATCGGCTTTTCGCTTTCGTTTACCGTGCTGGGCTGGGGCTTAATCGCAACCGGCATCGTCGCTTACGCTTTTATCCGCGACGCAGCCGCAATCCCGCTTGCCGCGATGACAAAACCGGACCGGCGCTCCGCTTCCGACCGCGATTCCGCTCCGACTACGATACCATGGCTCTTTTTTGCCGTTCCGCTTGCCGTATCGTGTTCGCAAGGCGTATTATTTTTCGAGCTGCCCCTGATGAATCGATCGGAGGAAGGTATCTTCGAAACCGGAATCATGTTCTCCCTAATCAGTTTCGGCGCTTTGATAACGCTTGGCATGCTGTTTCTGAACGCACTTTCGCCGTTTTTCCGCGTTGCTTTCGGCAGCTTGGCGCTTGCTCTCGTTTTTTTCGGAATCAGCATCGAATGGCCGGTACCGTTATACGTGTCCCTGGTGTTGATCGGTTTGGCCAAAGGGGTCATCTTCCCTGCCACCGCGTCGCTGCTTATCGCTCTGAGCGGCGGTGAGCGATACGGACGCATGTTCTCCATCCTATCGATCGCATACTCTATCGGAGCTTTTATAGGTCCGTTGTTTGCCGGGCAGCTGCGAGCCTACATTTCTCCGTATTTTATCGCTTTCCTCGTGCTGATGTTGGCTTTGTCGCTCCTGCCCGGCTACTGGAAAAGAGCGACAATGTATACGCACAGCCGTCCCGTATAAGTGTTGGAATCATACAAATGAATCCTCTAGAACAAGCGGCCTGCCCTATGCAGGCCGTTCGACATTTCCCGGGAAATCGGCTACAATAAGTCCCAGAATGTGACAAACAAGTATCCGGCATGCGCCGTCACAAAACATGTATGATGCATGAGGTGAGCAACATCGATTTCGTCATTATCGTAGAAGGCAAAAACGACAAAAAACGGCTCAGCCGGCTTCTCCACGAAGATGTTCCCATCTATTGCACTTTCGGAACACCGAACACGGACAAAATCGAGAAGCTGAAGCAACAAATCGGGGACCGGCATGTCTATCTGTTTATGGACAACGATGCTTCCGGCAAAAAAATCCGCGGCGCCCTTCGTGACATCTACCCCGACGCCGATCACATTTATACTCGCAGAGGTTATGCCGGCGTGGAAGGAACACCCGAGGAGTATATAATCCAGCAGCTGGAGAAAGCTGGTCTTGAGGAATACATACGATATCCTACCGATACTCTGCCGGCAAAACCAGGCCGCGATTGAATGGGCCGTTGGGGATTCTTTTTATTGCAGCAAAAAAATTACCAGCGTGACCGTAAATATACTGAATACCGTAGAGGAAAATACGGCTTGAGAAGCGAACTCCGGCTCGTTGTCGAACTCGACGGCGAGCAGAACGCTCGACAGCGACGTCGGCACGGCACAAGACAAAATGAGCGCCTTCGCCATTGTCCCTTCAATCCCCATCGCCAGCACGACCACAAACCCCAGAAACGGCCCCAGGCACAACCGCAAAAAGTTCACGAGCAGCACGTCTCCCCAACGGAACTTCCATTTCATGCTGCCGAGCTGCACGCCAAGTGTGACAAGCGCCGTCGCGATAAAGCCGCTTGCGATATAGTCGATCGGAATCGTAATCGGCTCGGGAATCGGGATGTCGAAGCCGTGCAGCAGGAATGCCAAGGGGATAACGTAAATGACCGGCATGGAAGCGATCGTCCTCGCCATTTCCCGCCAGTTCGCCTTATGCGCATTGACGCTGTATATCCCGTACGTATTCGGGATAAGGCTTTGCATCATCATAATAATGATTTGAATCGAAAGCGTAAACGGATCGCCTACGAATACGAGCTGATTGAGCGGAATCGCATAATTGGCGCTATTGTAGAACAGCACGCTGTTGCGAATAGCGCTTTTCATCCCGGCCCCATACCGCCGAATGCGCAGAACAATTTCCATGACTCCATATTGAACGAGCATATAGATGACAAAAAACAACAGCACCTGCAGCAGCACTTGCCCCGAAACCGAGGATTCGTAGAGCAGCTTGAACATGATCGCAGGCGAGAATAGATAGAAATTCAGCTTCGACAACGTTTTAATGTCCAAATGAAAAATGCGCTGCAGGATTACCCCGAGCGCAATCATCACCGTTAATGGAATGACGTTATAAAGTAAAATATGCGTAAAATAGCTCATGCAGCCTGTTCCCCGTTTTTCCCCGAAAATCTACTCGTCCATTAAGCTTTCCATCGCATCCAGCATTTTCTCCGGCGTCGTAACTTCAGGATCGTTGGCGTTAAAATATTTGCGAATATTGCCGTCGCGGTCCAGCAGCACGATCAAGTTCATATGGCCGAAGTTGCCTTTGTCGTCCTTCACTACGGACAGCTTATAACCGTCCTTCGCCAGATCTTGAATTTTCTTCTCATCGTCGTCCCGCAGGAACAGCCAACCGGCAGGATCGGCCTTATAATTGCCGGCCCACTTCTGAATCCGTTCCGGCGTATCCCGCGTCGGGTCGATCGTGATCGAAATAATTTGCGCGTCCTTGCCGAAATAGCCTTTGTCTTTCAGCAAATTTTGCGTCTCCGACAACATAAACGTCGTCGGCGGGCAAACATCGGGACAATAAGAAAAGTAAAAGTACACGAGCCGTACCTTGCCTTGCGTGCTTTGGAGCGTAACCTCTTTGCCGTCCATCGCATTCGTCAGCGCGAACTCGCCGGCCTTGCCCGAATTCTCGAGCTTTACTTTGCTGCCGCCCGTTAATGTCGTGAGCCAATAAATGCCCAGCATAGCGACAAGCAGCAGCACGACAAGCTTAAACCAGTGACGTTTCAAAAACACGTCCATTTCCCCAATTCCTCACTTTCCGTCCGGAAGCCCCGCCTTACCCGCGAGCCGTATCGATCATCATAATAACAAAGGTCAATACTAGATAATTATTCGAGAACATAAACGTTTTGAACGCCCATTTGTCGGTATCTTTGGCTCTAAAGCCGGACAAGGCAAGATACAGCCAGTACAAGCCAAGAACGAGCGCAGAGATCAAATAAATGATGCCGACATATTCGTAAACATACAGCAGCACCGTAGCAACGATCAGCAGCGTGATATACGGAATCATCTGCACTTTCGTCCGCATAACGCCCTTCACGACGGGCAGCAACGGGAATCCCGCGGCGCGGTATTCCTCTTTGCGGCGAATGGCAAGCGCCCAGAAATGCGGCGGCTGCCACAGGAATAAAATGGCAAGCAGCAACCACGCGCCCATATCCATCGTTCCAGCGACCGAGCAATAACCAATAACCGGAGGCATGGCACCCGACAAAGCGCCTACCGCCGTGCTTAAGGTCGAAGTCCGCTTCAGCCACATCGTATAAATGCCGATGTACACGATCATGCCGATCAATCCGAGCAGCGTGCAAAGTGGACTGACGAGCCAATACAGGATAGCGATTCCGGCAACGCCAAGAAGGATCCCGTACCACAATACGACATTTGGCGACAAACGGCCGGAAGGTAGCGGACGTTTGCTCGTGCGGGCCATTTTCATGTCGAAATCGCGGTCCCAATAATTGTTAATGACAGTCGAAGATGCCATGGTCAGCATCGTTCCGAGCAGCATGAAAGCCATTGTATCGAAAGAATCGAAATTCCAGCGGGAGGCAAGCCAATAACCGCCAAAAGCCGCGACAAGATTCCACAGGATGATTGTCGGCTTCGTGAGCGTCACGAAATCTTTCCATGAAGCGCCCCGTACCGGCAACTCCGCTGCATGCTCGGCGGCAGACGGATAACGCATACGTTTGTCCACTATGTTGGTCCTCCTTCATTTCCTTGAAAAGAATCGTTCTAATCATAACAAATGCATGTCACCTTTGACAATGTCGCGGGGAGACTGTTCATCATATTGACACCTTAATAAGACTCGCAAAAAAATATGGCGCGACAGGAACTTAGACAACCCGGTACAAATACACTGTATTGTGGTTTTCAGCCCAACCGCTCCAGCCTAGAAAATTATGTTGCGAAGGGAAGTGAGTGGCACGCCATGGCTGTCATCAGAGCGAATTCCGAGGATACCAAGCTTCTAGCTTATGCGGGCAGAAGCCGAAGGTGAAGGCGATTTCGCCATGCTGATGGTAGGCAATGTCGGCGTCAATCGAGTAAAAGGCAACTTATAAACCATTGCTTCTATTCGCCGACATACGAAGATTGTCCAGGCGCTTTTACTACTTATTAAGCTTAACCATTTATAATTGAAAGGATTGGAAACTATGTATAATCAAAAATTGCCGGCACCTACTCCATACGCCTACCCCATGTCTTCACAAGCGGCGATGGGCATGATGCCGATGTCGCCGATGGCTCCAATGACCCCTATGGCTCCGATGCCGATGCCGATGTCGATGCCGATGGCCACGCCAGGCCCCGTCACCCCTCCTTCCGTTCCGGGCGTCGGCGTGCCGGGCTTCGCCGCACCCTCCGGGCTTCCGATGGAACAATCTTACATCGAGAACATTTTGCGACTCAATCTCGGCAAAATCGGAACGTTCTACATGACGTACGAAAACAACTCCCAATGGAACGCCAAAATATTTAAAGGCAAAGTCGAAGCCGCAGGCCGAGATCATATCATTATCAGTGATCCGCAAACCGGCCAGCGATTATTGCTCCTCATGGTTAACCTGGATTATGTCACCTTTGACGAGCCACTGAATTATTCGTATCCGCTTCAACCTCAGCCCCGATAATAAGGGCATTGTTACAACCCCTCGAACTTCGACGTTCGAAGGGGTTTTTTTCGCCTATTTTGTCGAATGACGCGTTTCTTTTGCAGGTAAACGTGTTAAAATAAGTTTTATCGGCGATACTGTAGCCATAGCAATTTCGCAAAGTGATGTCGTTTAATCGTTTCGGCAATTCCTTGCAAGCAAAGCAGGTTTTCCTTCGGAAAACCAAGCGAATCCTTTAGGAGGCACAAACATTGGACACAGGCACACACCTCGTTATGGGCTTCGGCTTGGCAGGACTCGCTTTTATCGATCCTGTCGTCGCTTCGGATACGACGGTATCCACCGCCGTATTAATCGGTACGCTGCTTGGCTCGCAGGCACCGGATTTGGACAACTTGATCCGGGTTAGGGGCAACGCCGCCTATATCCGCAATCACCGCGGGGCGTCGCACTCCATTCCGGCCATCGCGATTTGGACCTTGCTCATTACGTTCGCTTTATCGCTTAGCTTCAGGGATTTACCGCTTCTGCATGTCGGCTTATGGGTTCTCGCCGCAGTATGCATTCACGTATTTACCGATATGTTCAATGCCTATGGGACACAGGCGCTGCGCCCTTTTACGAAAAAATGGGTTTCGTGGAACATTATCCATATTTTCGATCCCATTATTTTCATTTCGCATGTGATCGCCATACTGTGCTGGGCGCTTCACTTGGCGAAACCGGCAACCATATTCGTCATCTTGTATTCGCTGCTCGTCGTTTATTATGTTTGGAGAACGGCCGTCCATTACGCTCTGGAACGGCAGCTGCCGATGAAAGACGAAACGTTCGAACGAGGCGAACGATATTTCCTAATTCCGACGATCTCGCTGTATCATTGGAACGTCGTCAAAAAACGGCGGCTCGGCGGCGGATTTACGGTCGGCGATTTGCGGAACGGTCAGTTGCGGTGGATCGACAATGCGGAGTGCGCCAGCCATCCAGCAGTCGAGGCATCCAAAAAAGATCCCGACATCGCTTCCTTCTTGTACTTCTCCTCCTTCGCCTGCGCCGAGCTGCGCAAGCACGCATGGGGTTACGAAGTCCGCTGGGCCGACGTCCGGTACAGGCACCGCAAACAATATCCGTTCGTCGCCGTATTGCTTCTGGATCACGATTACAACACGCTGGATTCTTATGTCGGTTGGCTTAGCGATACGCGATTGGAGAAAAAACTGCGGGTCAATACCTATTGACCCGCTCCTTTTTTGGTTCTTTGCCCGTTGCCCCCGGAAACAAACCAAGCCCAAGAAATCCTTGGGCTTGGTTCGACCTTATATTAACGGGATGCTTGTCCGGCGATGGATTGCTCTGCAATTTGCACAAGGCGGCGAGTGATGTGGCCCCCGATTGCGCCTGTATCGCGAGTAGCCATATAACCCATATAGCCGTCTTGCGGAATTTGAATGCCAAGCTCTTGAGCAATTTCATACTTCAATTGATCCAATGCTTGATTTGCTTGAGGTACCACCAATTGATTGCTGCTGCGAGATTGACCTGCTGCCATACGTATTATCTCCTTTCAATCTGCAATCTGATGTATTTGCAAGCTTGCAAACTTATTATGCAACGATGGAGATCGTATTATTCATATGACTTTAAAAACGTTTTCGAGGTGTTTCCATTGACCAAATCATTATCTCTGTTATTTGCAATCGTCACGACCTTGTTTATGATCGGTATAGCAGTCTCGCTCAGCTACCGGAGCCCGCTCTTGGTTGCGCTGTTCGTAGTCGCCGCCGTAGTCAATACGGGTGCGGGCTTTATCGTGAAAGCGAGGATGAACCGCAAGCAGGACGGAAATCAATAACCTTAACCATTCGACTTCTATCTTCTAGGCAAAAAACCCATTTTCTCTTTCACTTGGCGAACCGTTTCATCCGCCACTTCGGATGCCTGTTCCGCACCCCGGCGAAGAATATCGTGAATTTCGCCGGATGCGCGAATTTCGCGATAGCGCGTTTGAAGCGGCTCGATCATAGCCACGACTTGTTCAGCCAAGTCCTTCTTGAATTGACCGTAGCCTTGTCCCTCGTATTTGGCTTCGATTTCGGCAACAGGTATGTTCGCGCAATGCGAATAGATGCTTAGCAAGTTGCTGACTTCCGGTTTATTCGCCGGATCATATTTCACTTCACGGCCGGAGTCCGTTGTCGCCCGGCTAATTTTTTTGCGAATGACGTCAGGACTGTCGAGCAGCGCGATAAAGCTCCCTGCGTTCGGGTTGCTCTTGCTCATCTTCTTCGATGCGTCGTCAAGCGACATGATGCGTGCGCCAATTTGCGGAATGTAAGGCTCCGGAATCGTAAATTGCTCGCCGAATCTTTGATTGAAGCGCTGCGCAAGGTCGCGCGTCAGCTCCAGGTGCTGCTTCTGATCGTCGCCGACCGGCACAAGGTCCGCATTGTATACGAGAATGTCCGCGGCCATGAGCGCCGGATAGATGAATAATCCGGTTCCGACGGATTCTTTGCCGGACGATTTGTCCTTGAATTGGGTCATGCGCTCCAGCTCGCCCATATACGACAAGGTTGACATGATCCATCCGAGCTCCGCATGAGCGGTGACATGCGATTGCATAAAGATGCTTGCTTTGGCAGGATCGATGCCTGCCGCAACGAACAGCGCGGCGACCGCTTCCGATTGCTCGCGAAGCGCTGCCGGCTCCTGCGGCACGGTAATGGCGTGCAGGTCGACAACCATAAAGAAGCACTGATGACTGTGCTGCAGCTTGACGAAATTTTGCATCGCTCCGATGTAGTTGCCGATTGTCAATTGACCGCTCGGCTGAATGCCCGATAATACTTTCTTCATCTTGATTTCCTCCTCAAAGGTCGGTCTGGCGAGCAGACGAATTTGAACGCAAAAAAGGCCTCCCGCCGCAAGGGACGAGAGACCGTGGTGCCACCCTAATTTGTTCGCCGCAGCCGGTTAATGCCAGGTCACGAAAACCAAGGCCAACGATGCGACAAACCTTCTCGTTCCGTAACGGGGAACGGCCGTTCTGCATAATAAGACAAGTTCGCCGTAACAGCCGCGTGTCTCCGATGATTCGGCGAACACGGTAACATGGCAATCATCTGTTCTGCTTGAAGCTCCAAGGTCCATTCGGCAAGCCTCTGCACCGGTTCGCACCACCCACCGGCTCTCTGAAGCATCAGTACACGCCTACTTCTCCTCGTCATTGCTTTCATGATTTGCAGTTCAATTCTTATTATTATACACCATATCGAATCGCATCCACAATGATGATTTTCCGTTCAGTGCATTGACCATTGTCGACGTATGATTTCCTTCGGCATGTCCGCGTTGCGCTTTGTTATCAGCCTTCCCGAAAAACGCATGCATCCAACTCTGAAAGGGCTAGATCCTTGCCCCGCAACGGTTTCAGCTGATCTCCCTGCCGCTCGGCATGTCCGCTTTATGAAGTATTGCATACGCTCAAAGTAATGCAAATTTACATGAATGACGTCCGGTGATAGAGTGAAAATGCCTGGGCAAACCATCAATAAAGCGCTTTATGAACCAACAAAGGGAGGATAAAGAATGGCAAAAACCAAAAGCTTGATTGCATTTTTATGTACCCTGATTCTGATGTTTGGCTGCATCCCTGCAGGGTATGCGTCGGACATGGAGGCGCCAGCCGCGTCTCCGGAAAATATCGCAAAGCTGGCGAGTTTTGTGGACGCCGACGACAAGCTTACGGCAACTCCGACTTTTCAGTATTGGGATGCGCAATGGAGCGCAAATTGGTATCCATTTGGCGTGAACGAAACGGATAATAGTCCGGCCAAGATCATCGACGGCAGCCCATCAAGTTATTTCATCTCCAAAAAAGGTGTTAGTTTCGAGGACGGACCGCGCTATATCACGTTAGGCTGGAATCAAGCCCAAACCTTCAACACGGCTGTATTTACGACCAAATATGCCAAGGCAAGGGGAATCAAGGAATACAATATTGAAACAACGGTTGACGGGGTAACTTGGGTTCCTCTGTTTCCTAGCCCTCAAACCCTGAATTGGAAGCGCTATCTCGACGATACGAACAGCCCTGTTCTTGAAAGAATTAAAGTGGATTTCGATACGCAAGAACAAGTCATCGGGGCAAGAATCGCAATTTACAGCGTATATACGGAGGCTGCCAACGGGGATTACGCGCTAAATGAACTCGAGCTTTTCTTCGAGGAGAACCATAACGCTCCCCCATATTTTGATCCTATAAACCGTAAAACGGCTCCGGTCTTGCGAACAACGAAATTTGCAGTCCATGCCACTGCATGGAACGGACAATCCGCTGAATATTCGCTCGCGGACGGAACGCCTTCCTGGGCGGCCATTGATTCGGCGACGGGAGAAATCTCGATCGTCAATCCTACTGTTGAGCTGGCCGGAGACTATACTATAACGGTCAAGGCAACGGATCCAACGACAGGCGCTTTTGCTTATCAACCTCTCTCCTTGACGATATCGGCAATGGTCAATGTTGCGTCGTTGGCAAGCTCCATCGACACGCCAGATAAGCTGACCTCCGACTACAGTATGCCGGCCAATTATTATCAAAGACAGGCGGGCGAGCCCTACTGGTACCCGGATGGAACGACGTATCTGAACAATTCTCCGGAAAAACTCATTGACGGCGATCCGACCACGTTTTTCGTATCGAAAATCAATACCGACATGGGCGGGGAACCTTCCGCTGACAAGCCGCATGATTTGACCCTGAACTGGGATGCTCCGCAAAACTTCAACGAGATCGTATTTACCGCGGACTTCGGCAACCAGAAGAGCATCCAGAATTACAATATTGAAGTGACGAAAGATCGTGTGACTTGGACGAAGCTTTTTGATACCGCACAGAAGTTGAACTGGACTTATTCATTTTATAATTTCAGCGGCAGGCCGAATCCTAACCATTTCACGGAGACGATCCGGGTGAAACTGCCGGAGCAAAGAGATATTGTAAGCGCGCGCATCGTTATTCTGACTGCACCCGATACGAACTGGGGGCAAGCGCCCGGCCGGAGTTATTGGCTGAACGAACTGGAGATCTACAATAATCCCGAGTACAGCAAACCTGTGTTTGCGGATTCGGCAAGCAGCAAAACGTTTCTGAAAAACACGACCGTCAGCTTCACGGTCGAGGCTAGCGCGAATCATACCCCGATCGTTTATTCGCTTACCGATGCTCCGGAGAGCATGACCATTGACGCAACGACGGGCACGATCCGCTGGACGACTCCGGCTGCAGCGGGAGATTATTCGGCGGTCATCAAGGCGACCAACAGCATGTCGCCGCTCGCCTATGCGGAGAAAACGCTGTACCTACATATTACGGATACGGCAGATACAGATGTTTGGACCGTGAACGCATTGCAGCCGATTTATCAAGCGGATACGAAGCCGGATGATGCGAACACCGATCGTTTTGAATTCGTCATGGCCAAACACGAATATGAGAGCGCCCAAATTGCGATCAGAAGCAATCGTGATTTCAGCATTTACGGGGTGGAATTCAGTGGTCTTGCGAACGGATCGGCGGTGATCGGCAGTGAACACTTCAAATACGGGTTTCCCGAATATCGCGTTCCCGAATCCGCTCTGCCGAGTGAGTTCAACTATGTTGCCAACCCCGATACGACCAATCTGTACCCGGGTTCGTTCGTCGACCAATTGCCGGACCCGATATCCAATGAACAGTCGATTGATGTGAATGCGAACACGACACAGCCGATTTTCTTCACTTTGTATGCGCCGAAAGACACAGCTGCCGGCAAGTACACCGGCACGGTCACGCTGAAAACTTCGCATGGGGATTATACGTTTGCAGTACAGGCCGAAGTCTTCAACGTATCCGTTCCGGACATTAAGGATTCAACGCTAACGACCTACAATTGGACGGCGATTTACGGCCATACTCGCGACAAAACCGACTATATCAACCAATATTACGGCCCGGAAAAATATAGCGAAGACTGGTGGGCCATCATCGAAAGCTTCGCCCAAAACTTGGAGGAATACAGGTCGACAATGCATATGATGAAGCCGATGACCTTCTTGTCCGACCACGGTTACACCTTGAACAGTTTTACGGGCGCTACGCCGCCGGTCATCCCCGCCGAAGACTGGAAGGAATTCGATCGTTATATGCAAATATTTATCGATCATGGCGTAACCCGCTTTGCGTTGGATCATCTGGTCGATAAAATCAATCTGATCGCAGATACCGGCGAACACTGGACAACATATGACAAAACTTTGATCCGCGCCGACGGCACGATCGATGCAGGCGCATTTCCGAATATCGACCGATTCGTAACCAACTATCTATCGGCGATTTATGCGCATCTTGAAGAAAAGGGCTGGCTTGATCCGTATCCGTGGTACTCGCATATTTTTGACGAGCCCAGCGAGGCAAGACCGGGTTCGCTGCCATGGTGGTCCTATGTGGCCAAACTGTCCAAACAAGTGGCGCCTAAACTCAAAATAAGCGATGCGGGGCTTGCTTATTTTTATCCGGACATTGTCGATACGTATGTTCCTGAAATGAAGGAATATTACTTGGCCAAAAATTCATTTGATACGTGGGCTCAGCAGAATGTATCCAAAGGAAAGGAAAAATGGGCTTATAGTCTGGGTTCGGACAAAGAGCTCAACAGGCTAACGAATCAACCGACCTTAACCAGCAGGCTGGTGTTCTGGGATTTCAGCCGAAACGATATGACCGGTTATTTGAACTGGGCATGGAATGCTTGGTGGGACGGTGAATATTATGGGGATACCTACGAGGTGTATCCCGACGCCAAGCACAAAACGGTCAAAAGCTCCCTGAGGTACGAAGCCCAAAGAGACGGCATTGAGGAATATGAGCTGTTCAGCATACTCAAACGCCGGAATTCGGCGCTTGCCTATGAGATCTTGAATACGGCCGTGCAGTCAAGGACGAAATATACGCTGGATGTCGATTACATCAAAACGCTGCATGATTATTTGGTCAAAGCGGCCGCCGGGCAACCGGTCGGCAGTATACCACAGTCCGCCAAGCCGTATAAGGAGGTTGTTGCCGGCAGTGAATTGATTAACGATAGCGATGCCAGAGTGACGTATGGCGGATCGGGCTGGAACAAGGTTGCTTATCCGAACCTTAGCTATAACGGAAGCCCGAATACGACCAAAGCCGACGGCTCTTACGAAGATGACGTAAGCACAACCAAAGTCGACGGCGACTATGCGGAGCTCAGCTTCTATGGCTATGGCGTTCAAGTTTACGGCGAGAAGAACAGAAGCATGGGGAAAGTCGAAATATATATCGACGGCGTGCTCGACCAAACGATAGACGCCCATGAGGATGTCCTTTATCGATTTTATCCGATTTATACAAAAATGAACTTGGCCGACGGCCCCCATACGATAAAGATCGTGAACAAGGAAAATACGCTCAATCAGAACAAAGACGGAACGAACAAAAGCTTCCTTGTGCTGGATGCGTTCCGAGTTTACAGCAATACGGATCCTTCCAAGCAAAATGAGTTGGCTGATGTCATCGTTACGGGTGGTCAATTGAACCGGGAATTCGCTCCATATTTGACCGCTTACAACATTGAAATTGCCCGTGACACCGAAGTCATTACGCTCAAGCCTGCGGCACGTTATGCAAACACTAAAATTACCGTCAACGGCACGAAACTGAAAAAAAACGGCAAGGTCACGGTTTTTCCGGGCATCGGGCTGAATACCGTCACGATTACGGCGACAAATCATGGCGTATCCAAAAATTATGTATTCAAGATCACCCGGTTGTCGGATAATATGGCCTTGCAGGCAACAGCATCGGCGGATAATGCCATCACTCCGGATTATGTGCAAACGAAGACGGGTTGGAACTACGCCTTCGGCGAGCACAAATCCGAAGAAAAAGCGCCGTCGAAAATAAACGACGGGAACAAAAATACGTTTTTCATTTCGAAAATCCGATATGATTTTGACGGTTATATCGATGATGCCATTTCCCAGCCGTGGGAGACCGTCGACGGAATCGAACAAAGACGGTTTTATACGCCTGACGGCAAACCGATCACGTATTATATAACGTTAAACTGGAATGCGCCTCAAACGTTCGATACACTAAGATTTTTTACGCAATTCGCGCAAGCCTGGGGCATTCATCGATACAATATCGAAACGACGGTTGACGGCACAACGTGGGCGCCGGTGTTCCCTACGCCGAAATATTTCAGTTACACCACCATTGCCGCTGCGGAGAAAGAACGGATCGATGTATCCATCCCTGTCCAGAACAATAAGCTCGGCGTACGGCTTGCCATAACGGCCGCATCGTATTGGGGCTCGGAAGCCTATGCGCTGAACGAATGGGAGATCTATTTCACTTCAGAGGTACAACCGAGAATCGTATTGGAAAAAGACTCCGGCAACGGGAATGGTAATGGTAATGGTAATGGTAATGGTAATGGTAATGGTAATGGTAATGGTAATGGTAATGGTAATGGTAATGGTAATGGTAACGGTAACGGTAACGGTAACGGTAACGATAACGATAACTAAACTGAAGGGTTGGATAGGGATAATCCCCGTCCAACCCTTTTTCGTATACCGTTATTTGCCTCTCTCCGTTCCTTTACAAAAACAAAAACGCCGGAACCGGCTCTAACCGGTCCAGCGATCTTGGTTCCCCCTAACGCCTCATCCCAGGGCCAAGGGTTCGTTATTTCTTGGTCGCGTCGTAAGCTTGCTGATAAATCTCGAGTAATCGGCTCAGCTTCATATCCTTTAACGTCTGCACGTAGCTGTCCCAATCCTTGTCAAGATCCGCGTCGCCGGTGACGAAACGGGCGACCATCTCGGTGCGGTAATCGTCGAACGATTTTTGCAATCCGGCAAGCTCCCCGGCCTGCTCTTCCGTGAAGACGAGCGGAGGTACGATGATGCTGACGTCCGGTTTGTATGGCTCGTATTTCTGCTTCGTTTCCGTATACAGAATGACTTCGAGGTCTTCCGGGCCTACCGCCTTCTGGCTCAAGCGAAAATCGTCGGACAGGTTGATCGGACCGAGCTCTTCCCAATACGTATTTTGCGTTTTCGGACGGTTCGGATCAACGATCGGCGCCCATTTGGCCGGCTGGCCGTTGATGCCGATGTCGCCTTCTTTCGCTTTTTCCCACGTATCGCCTTCTTTGCCTCTCGACAAACGCATCGTATTGTCCCAAGTATACAGCATATCCGCCAACCGGAATGCGGCTTCGGGGTTTTTGGCCGATTTGGTAATGACGAATTCCCCCGTATAGTAGGAAATCGGATTATAGGCAGCTAGCTGCACGCCGTTTGGTCCTTTAAGCGGCGGAACGGCCTTGTAGCCCAACCATCGCTTGTTGTTGTCTTCACCCAGCGAAATAAATTCGCCTTCGAACCCACCCGGCGATACACCCAGCAGCACATCGCCCGGATTGTTGCCGATCGCCATCAACTGGTTTTTGTCCTGCGTGAGTGATTCCGGAGCAAGCAAGCCGTCCTGGTACAGCTTGCGGAGATACTTAAGACCTTCCTTCCATTCCGGCTTGTCGTAGACGATATCGATTTTATCGCCATTCATGATCATGCTGCCCGAGTTCGTCTTATTATTGTAGATAAACGAGTTCATCAGGAAATCGTCGACGCCGGTAAACCAGCCGTTCGTCGCGTTCGAGGAAGCGAACGGAATTTCGTCGGGCTTGCCGTTGCCGTTCGGGTCTTTCTCCTTAAACGCCTTCAATACGTTATAGAACTCATCCGTCGTTGTCGGCATGCTTAGGCCCAGCTTATCCAGCCACGGCTGGTAGATCCAGAGCTTCTGCGGCATCGTGCAGTGGAAGCATTGATTCACCTTAGGCAGCGAATAAACGTTGCCGTCCGGCGAGCTGATCGTTTCCTTGAACAACGGCAGCGTCTCCATCAGCTTTTTCGTCTCCACGCCGTATTTCTCGATCATGTCGTTTAACGGGAGGAACACGCCTTGCCCGCCATAAATGACCTCTTGCGTTTTGTTCACGCCCATGCCGATCAGCACGTCGGGATATTCGCCGCTAACGAGCATCAGATTGAGCTTTTCGGCCACGTTTTTTTGCGGCACGATCGTCCACTCGATGTGGATGTTCGTTTTCTCTTCCAGTTCCTTCGTGAACTCGTTCGTCGCCATGTCTTCAACGCTGGTGCGCTCGGACGCCATCACCTTCAGCGTGATTTTATCTTTGACGATCGGATATTCGCCTGCCGGCGAAACGGCTGCATCATCCGTTGTTGCAGCATCCTTCTTGTCCCCGCTTGTATCTTCATGATTAGCGCCCTTTTGCGACTCCGCGGCTTTATCGGAATCGTCCACGGATTTGGTGCATCCTGCAAGCACCAGCGTGATCGCGAATAGACAAACAAGCAGCAGTGAACCTAATCTTTTCAAGATAACCGTCCCCTTTACATGTGTGAGTTAACCTTTCAATGACCCGATCATGATGCCTTTGACAAAATGTTTCTGGACAAAAGGGTAAACAATCAATACCGGAGCCGACGCAATAACGATCAGCGAATATTTCAACAACTCGCGCAAGCCGTTCCGTTCGACGATATCCGTAATGCTTGATGACAGCATGGAGATGTTGACCTCATTCTGGATCAGAATGTCGCGCAGAACGACTTGGAGCGGGTACAAATCTTTGCTGCTTAAATAAATGACTGCGCTAAAATATTGGTTCCAATAACCGACGGCGCAAAATAACGCGATAACCGCAATAATCGGCCCGGATAACGGTACCACGATTCGCGTAACAAACCGGATGTCGCTGCTGCCGTCGATTTGGGCAGCCTCCAGCAGCTCGCTCGGGATGCTGCTCTTGAAATAAGTCCGCATCATGATCGCGTTCCACACCGACAGCGCGCTTGGAATGATAAGCGCCCAGCGGGAGTCGAGCAAACCGAGATCCTTCACGAGCAGGTAACTCGGAATCAAGCCGCCGCTGAACATCGTGGAGAACACGAACAGCATCATGAACACGTTCCTGCCTTCAAAATCGTTCCGGGACAGCGGATACGCCGCCATAATCGTAAATACGACGTTAACGATCGTTCCGACACCGGCATAAAACAATGAATTGGCGAAGCCGACCCAAATATACTTGTATTCCAGTACGGCTTTGTAGCCTGCTAGCGTAGGTTCGACCGGCCACAGCCAAACCCGGCCCGACATGACGGCGCTGGACGAGCTGAACGATGCGCTGAGCACATATAGCAGCGGATACAACACCGATAGCGTAAATAAAAGCAGCACAACATAGTTGATGGCCGTAAAAACCCGGTCGCCGTTCGACAGTCTAATCGATTTGACGTTCATTTGCATCTCTCCGTTCGTTTTACCATAAGCTCTCCTGCTTCGCCCGTTTGGCGACTTGATTGACGATGCCGAGCAGGACGAGCCCCACGACCGATTTGAACAAGCCGATGGCCGTCGAATACGAATAATTCGGAATGACCGAGACGAGACCGACCTTGTACACATACGTGTCGATCACTTCCGACGTACGGAGATTCAGCGGATTTTGCATGAGCAGTACCTTCTCGAACCCCGAACTCAAAATGCCGCCCGTACTCAAAATAAACAAAATCATCGCAATCGGCATAATGCCGGGCAAATCGATATGCCATATGCGGCGGACGATCGAAGCTCCGTCCACGACGGCCGCTTCGTGAAGCGAAGGATCGATGCCGGTTAGCGCGGCCAAATAAATGATGCAGCCGAAGCCGACATTTTGCCATAGATCGGACACGACGTATAATGTCTTGAAAAATTCCGGTTTCGCCATCAAATCAACGGCATCCAAACCAAACGATTGCATCACCCGGCTCAAAATGCCAAGGCGCGGATTCAGCAGCTGCAGCATTAACCCGACAATGACAACGACGGATATAAAATGCGGCGCGTACGTAATCATTTGGACCGATCTTTTGAAGAAGGACCGATTGACGTAGTTCAAACCGATCGCCAATATAATCGGAAACGGAAAACCCGCGAGCAGCGCATATACGCTCAATAGCAGCGTATTTTTCATGACTCGCCAAAATTCGGGCGATTGGACAAAAGCCTCGAAGTGTTTAAAGCCAACCCACTCGCTGCCCCATATTCCTTTTGTTGCGATAAAGTTCTTAAAGGCGATCTGAGCTCCGTACATCGGGTAATAGTTGAACAGCAGGATGAATGCCAGCGGCGGCAGGAAGAGCAAATACAGCTGCCAGCCTCTTCTCATTCTTTTGAAACGCTTCCATATTGTCGCTCGCATCGGCAGCTGCAGCTTGCCTCCGTCGGGCGATATTTTCGTTACGGCGCGCACATGGATCTCCCTCCTTGCAAATCGTGGTGAAATGCTTGAATTGACATCAGATTCAGCAATTTCAACTTACAGCACCTGCGTTCCGTTTGTAAATTCGCAAGAATTCAGAGCATGTGCAATTGCTTCGGTGACCCGTCGGAATACGCGATTCCGGTTTCGTTTGCATTCGTTCTCCGTCTTTGCATTCGTTAGGATCGTTTGCGGGTAAGGAAAAGAGGCCCCCCAAGACGCTCCTTCAAGAGCGATCGGGACAGCCTCATTAACAATGTTGAGTCCAGCTACGTAGCCATTTGGCGATACACGGTCGCGCTGATGCCGTTAATCCGTTTGAAAGCGCGGCAAAACGTGCTGGACGAGCTATAGCCGATTCGGCTCGAGATGGCATGGATCGGCAGTTCGGTATGGGCGAGCAGCTGCTTGGCGTTTCCCATCCGAATTTCCTCGACATACTCGATAAAGTTGATCCCTTTCCGGTCTTTGAAAAACTGCGACAAATACGTTTCCGACATGTTGAATTTTTCCGCCACTTCCGTCAGGCACAAGTCCGAGCGGATATAATTGCCGTCGATATATTCAATGATACGGTCGATCAAATCGGTATTTTGACTTTTTCTGCGCAAGCCGATCGTCGCCGAAATTTGTCCGAATACTTGCTTCAGCCGTTGGAACGATAGAGACAAGTTTTCATGCGCATGCATATCCGAGATTGCCGCTTGAATCGTGCCGGACAACCCCTCATCGTCGAGCGCGGTCTGCTCGGTAAGTTTCATCGCCGTGCCCCACATGTTAAAGACGAGCAGCCGGACAATATATAATGACAAATGCATGTTCCGGTTATGTTGAAAAATATCGTTCAACAGCTCTTCCGCCTCATCCTGTTCACCGGCTTTAATCAAATTCATCAGACGGAGCTCGACGTCAGGGGGATAATAATAGCTCGTGCGCTCCGAAGACAGCTGATGGAACCAGATCGTGTCGCTGCCGATTTCCCATTGGCGTTCATTCATCGCCTGGCGCGCTTCTTCGTAGGAACGGGATATTTCGGCGAGCTTGCCATACATCCCGCCGACAGCCATGAGCGGCGTCATTTGGTGATGCTCCTGCAAGCTGATCTTCATCCGTTCGAGCAGCGATTCCAGCTGTGCCTGGCATTGCTGCGTCTTCGTAACGCCCAAAGCCGCGATAATCGCGATCTTATCCTGCTCTACGTCATGACAGATGCAGTGGCCATAAGGCTGCCGGGAGAGCAGCTCCTTCACCATGATTCGCTTGATCTCCAGTTCCTTCAGGATATCCGGGCTTAGCTCGCCCTCATAGGATTGCAGTCGGAGAAGTATCACCGCATATCGATTTCCTTCGAAGCGGATCCCCGTATGCTCCATCACGGTGCGCAGTTCCGCCTCCGAGGTGAAGTCGCCTTTCAGCAGCCGGCCGTAAAACACGGCGCGAACAAACGGCAGCTGTTCCTGGAGCTTCGCCTGAAGCTGGTGGTTATTGCTTTCCAGCAGCGAAAAATTCGTTTCGATCAGCTTGTATTCGCTGCCGAACCGGTATTTGGCCCCGTCGGATCTCTCCACGATCTGCAGCACCAGGTTCCGGATCGGCTTGCTCCGGCGGTAGGCTACGGCGCATATCGCAATGATGCCGAACAGCAGAATAAAAAATAAAGCTGCCGTAATGTTGCGGATATAGTTGGCCTTTTGCAACACGATATTAGGCGATTGGGCAACGACGAATTTCCAGCCCTTCGTATCCAGCGTCGTATACGTAATCATCATGCCGTTCGTCGCGTCGGATGCTTCAATAACTCCTTGTGCGCCCAATTGCTGCTCGAACTCGGAAATACGCCCGCCCTCATTCGATACCGAGCTGATGATCCGGCCTTTTTCGTCCGTAATGTACGCCCAGCCTCCTCCCTGAAGGTCAAATCCGCGCAACAGCTTTTGAATTTCGTTGTTATCGATCAGTAGAAGCACAACCCCATTCACGTAACCCGGATAACCAAGCGACCGAACGTAATGGACGACTGCGGTTGGTCTTCCCTTAAACACCGCTTCTTTGGCCGGAATGTATTCATTCTGGTAGAAATGCCCCAGCATGACGCTCCGCCAGTCCTCACCTTCCATCCCGTTCTCCCGGTAAATCTGGTCGGCAAATTCGCTGTATTTATAAGCGTTATTGGGCGATAGAACAAGCCCGCTGTTCTTGTATAGAATATAGTAGCCCAGCATAAAATTGTTGGACGTTCCGTAGTCGTAAAGCTCGTTTGCCGTTTCGCGAACCTTGTATGTATTCGCGCCGATAAACGGGTCGGTCACTCCTTGGAAAGCGCTTACTTTCGGGCTTGCCGCAATTTGCTGCATGATCGCGTCGAGCTCCGCCAATCGGCGGTCCAGAATGCTTTTGCTTTGCTCCAGCAGCGTGACATTGTTGCTTGTCACTTCTTCTTTGACGATCGTGACCGTTTTGCTATACACGATAATACCTACAATAACCGGTATGATCAGAATAATTGCATAGGAAGCCAGAAATGTCGCAACGATTTTCGTTTTCTGCCGTCGTTTGTCCGCGATCATGCGATTCCCTCCGATGGTCGATTTGTCCGTTCGCAGCCGGCTGCATGGGCGCAACGTCGGTCTATACAGCCGTAGGATGCAACCGATCCGTATGCCGCCACACGAATATACAATGATTTTAGTATGTTTTTTCGGTAAAAGGGATGTATAATACTAGTGCGTTTTTGTCTAATAATAAGCTACTATCATAGGTGATCCCATGGAGCCGAACATCTCCCATTTCCTGAACCGCTATCTTGAAAATTTGCAAGTGCAGCTTTTCGTATGCAGCTATACGAAGGTGGAGCCGGATTGGTTTTTGGCCGACTCCCCGGAAAACTTCAACCGCCTGTATTACATCGTCGAGGGCGAAGGACGCATCAAAATCGACGATGATGAATATGCGCCGTCTCCGGGACAATTGTTCTTGCTGCCCGCCGGTACGAGACATTCCTTCTCTACGATCAGCGACAACACGTTTACCAAGTTTTATTGCCATTTCACCGCCACGGTGGGCGACATCCCGTTATCGCAAATATTGAAGCTACCGCATTATATCGAAGTAAGCAAGAAACGAACCGTCATGTCGCTGTTTACGAAAATGATCAAGCTGTACAACGAAGGCGGGCTCTCCGCCCCCACTCGAATCAAAGCGATCTTGTTCGAGCTCTTGTCCGAATTTATAGACCGGGCCGAATCGGATCCAAGCCGGGTCGGCGCGATGCCTTCTTTCCATAAAATCAATATCGTCCTGGAGTATATCGACCGTCACTTGACGGAACCGATCACCGTCGATACGTTAGCGAAGCTCGTTCATTTTCATCCGAATTACTTCATGCCCTACTTCAAATCCATTTTGGGCGTTTCCCCGATTGCTTATGTAAACAAAAAAAGAGTGGAGCAGGTTCAATACCTGCTCCACCAAACCGAGATGTCCATTTCGGAAATTAGCAAAATGATGAATATGGACATCTATTATATGTCGAAGCTGTTCAAGCAATATACCGGCTTCCCGCCGAGCAAGTTCCGCCGTCTCCGCCACGATCCGCCGCTTGATTGAAGGCGACGAAACCAAATCGGGTACGGGACCCAGTTGTTTCAAGGTCATCCGTATCACAAATGGATTATCGGTTATGCGCAGATTGAACGACATTATTCATGTACATTCTTTTGACCATAACAACTCCCATGCCCACATACGACAACCCCCAGAAGAGAGCGCCCCACTTCTCCATCATAGGCAATACAGGTACGATCATGCTCAGAAGCAGCAACACAATGACCCACCGCGGAAATATTTTCGCTCGAAACGTAACATAGGTGAAACAAGGCATTCCGATAAACATGCCGAACATGATCACCACCTTCGAGATGATGACGAACGTGTTAGGTTCGGTCAATAACATTTCACCCGTCGTCCCGGATGCCAGCAGAGTCCAGATCATACACCCTGTGATGATATTAAAAATGACGAGCAGCAGCGAGCTTATGAAGCCAATTATCCCGGACTCCCGTTGTGCCAAAAACAGACCGATTGACGAAATACCCATCAGCACGCAGGCAAAAAAGCCGAAGATCAGCTCTTGAACGCTGTCTGTTCCCCATACCAATGAGGTCGGCGTCATGCCGATCCTGCTCACACCCGCGGCAATAACCAGAATGCCAAACCATTTCAGAATACTTTCCATTTTCATCGTCATAACCTCCATCACTTTGTTGAAATAAGCATAACAGACGGGAATTCCTACCCCATAGAGTATCCGGTTCACATTCATTCGGAAAAAATCGGGATGCGATCGGGATGATTTGGGAAAATGGGCAAAAACGCACATGACGGAAGACCGTTTTGTTATAATGAGGAAAGTAATGAGAGGCGGCTCATCGGATGAAATCGTTGTACAAAGTGAGAAGGTTTGTAACCGTCGCAATCATTGGATTATTATGCTTGTTGTCCGTCGGCATTTATTTCCGCAGCGTACCGATTTATTATCAAACGTTAAGGACGCAGTGCGTTTTCTCTTCATGCGAATATGCTCCCGCTCCTCCAACTACAATAGCGGCACTTTCGGACGCGGGGTTAAACGCCGACTCGTATTCGTTTCTATTCGTGGCCATCGACGGTTTCCTGACCTTATATTTCTATATAGCTGCTGCGATCGTTCTGTGGAAAAGCAACCGGGAACCGATGGGGTTGTTTGCCGCATTCATGTTGGTGAGCTTTGGAACTGTATTTACGTCCACCGTGCCAATGGCGGGATACGGCAGCTCGCTCATGTTTTTTTCCGGCTGGAGTTCCTTCGTCTTGTTTTTCCTCGTCTTCCCGGATGGGCGCTTTACGCCCCGGTGGACTTTTATTGCGAGTGTCCTTTTTATCGGCCTCTCAAGCTTCGGACTGATATTTCCCGAAGGCGGCTTAGCTCTGCAAAATTGGCCGATTTGGCTGAAAGGCTTTACGCTGCTCATTTTCCTAGTCGTTATCTTCGGTACGCAGCTGTACCGTTACAAGCGTATTTCGAATTCAGCGGCCAAGCAGCAAACAAAATGGGTCGTCTACGGCTTTTCCGTTTCCTTAATCGGCTTCATCTGTATTAATGTCGTTTATACACCCGATGTAACACACGGCGTTTTGTCCTTTTTATACCTGAACCTCATCTTGAATCTATGTATTGCCATCATTCCGACGACATTAACGGTCGCTATATTGCGCCATCGGCTATGGAACATCGACCCGCTCGTCAATCGAACGATCGTCTACATCGGTTTGTCCCTTTGTGTAATCGGCATCTACATCGTTGCCGTAGCCTATTTAAGCCGAGTATTCCGCACAAACGACAACGTATACGTTTCTTTATTGGCTACGTCGCTGGTAGCCGTATTGTTCGCGCCGATGAAGGAACGGTTGCAGCGTTTCGTGAACCGGCTCATGTACGGCAAACGAAACGAACCCTTCTCCGTATTAACCGAGCTTAGCCGTCAGTGGGAAAAACCGATGTCGTCGGAGGAAATTATCGCAATCGTCGTCCAGACGATTCGGCATTCTCTAAAACTGCCTTATGCGGCTATCTCTACGTTGATAAACAATCAGGATACCATCGTCGCTTCGTCCGGGGAGTCCGATTCGGCGCCTTCGGTTCTCCCCATCGTACACAGGGGGGAAATTGTCGGGCAGCTGCTGGTCGCGCCGCGTTCTCCCCAAGAATCATTCACGCCCGAGGATCGGTCGCTGCTCGACATTCTGATCCGTCAGGCAGGTCCCATTGTTCAGGGCGTTATCATGAACATGGGAATAAAAGCGCTGGCGGAGGAGGTGCAGCAATCGCGGGAAAAGCTTGTATTCGCTCGCGAAGAGGAACGAAGGAAGCTAAGGCACAATTTGCACGATGATTTGGCCCCACGGCTTGCCGCCCTTGCGCTCGAAGTTGCGGCAGCGGAGCGGCAAATGCGCAAAGACCCTGAAATCGCGGTTAAGATGTTATCCGAATTGCGCAGCATCATTCGTTTGACGGTCGACGATATCCGAACCCTTGTGCATGGCCTTCGTCCGCCGTTATTGGATGAGCTGGGGCTCGCCGGCGCAATCCGCGAGCGGGTCGGCGAGCTGACCAAGTCAACGCGTCAATTATCGGAAGCGATGGCCGGAACGGCATGCGCCGTACAATTCGAGTTGGGGGAGCCGCTTCCTCAACTGCCTGCGGCGGTTGAGGTCGCCGCTTTCCGCATCGTGACGGAGGCCGTCGTCAATATCGTACGTCATGCACAAGCGACCCGATGCACGGTGCATGTGTCAGTCGGCAACGACCGGCTTCACATCGAGATAAGCGATAACGGCATCGGACTCAGTGCGACGCAAGCGTCATCCCGAAACGGCGGCATTGGCATGTTTTCCATGCGGGAGCAAGCAGCCGAGTTAGGAGGGGCCTGCCTATTCGAGCCCATAAAGGAAGGCGGCATGCGCGTCGTCGCCAGCCTTCCCTTTGAATCGGATGAAAATATTGTTAGCGGATGATCATCCCCTGTTTCGCAGCGGAGTTCGCAGTCTATTGAAATCAACTGACGATATGGAGCTCATAGGAGAAGCTTCAAATGGCGATGAAGCAATCGACAAAGCGGTCGCGCTTGCTCCGGACGTCATTCTGATGGACATCAGAATGCCCGGCACAAATGGAATCGAAGCGACCCGCAAAATCATGGAATCGCTCGCCGATACGCACATCTTGATTTTGACCATGTTTAAGGACGATCAATCCGTATTTGCCGCCATGAGAGCCGGCGCGCGAGGGTATATGCTGAAAGATGCCAACGAAGAGGAGCTGCTGAACGGCATTCGAATGGTCGCAAGCGGAGGCGCCGTATTCGGTGCGGATATCGCCTCCCGCATGATGGATTATTTCACGTTCTCCCGGACGACGGAGCCTGAAGATCCCGTTTATGCCGAGCTTACGGCCCGCGAGCGAGAGATCCTTGCCCTCATCGCAAAAAATGCGACGAATGCGGAAATTGCAGCCAAGCTACACCTTAGCTTGAAAACGGTAGCCAATTATGTGACGAATATACTGAACAAGCTCCAAGTTGCGGATCGTACTGAAGCGAGAAGGTTTGCTCATCAATGGAATATCCACAATAATTACGGAACGGATAGCGAAAAATAAAAGCCGATGCCCCTAGGGCATCGGCTTTTATTGGTTTTAGCTAGGGATTTCAAGGGATTTCAAGAGGTTTCAACCCTTGTATATCGAACGGCTTCATTCGATCTGCTGCAAATAAGCGACCAAATCGTCGAGCTCTTGCTCGGTTAAGTCCGCCGTATTGCCGTGTTTGTTCTCCTTGTTCCGCGTTGTCAGCACATCGCGCAGCGTAGCTGCGCTGCCGTCGTGCAAATACGGAGCCGTCGCCCATATGCCGCGCAGCGTCGGCGTATCGTAAACGTGCGGCGAGCGCGGATTGGTGAAGTTCGCTCGCGCATCGCCGGACGAGCCGATATCCTTGGAAGTTGCGGTGCCGACATCATGCAGGAACTGCGTGACGTCCGTCGTCAGCTTGCCGGTGCCGTCCGTCGCCTTCACGCTGTCGGTGAACTGCTCGCCCGCATGGCAGGCAAGGCAATTGGCCTTGCCCTTGAACAGCGCCTCGCCCCGCTTCGCTTGCTCCGTCATGCTTCCGTCTTCGTTGCGGTAAGGGCTCTTCGGCACCGGGAACGAATCCGGATATTCCAGATAAGCCTTCAGCGCCTCGAACATGTCTTCGGCTCCCTTCGGCAGCGGTTTCCCCGGGTCTACGCCGTCCAAGCCGCCCATCTCGCCCTGCACGGTCAGGATGTAATCGGCAAAATCATCGCGGCTGCCGTCCCACATAAACAGTCCCGTCTTCATCGTCAGCACGTTGCTCGGCGTATTGCGAGGCCCTTTGGCCGTCGTAAACGTCAAGCCGTTCACTTCGCCGCCTGCGTGGCACGAAATACAGCTCATCCAGTTTTTCCCGGTGACCGGGAATTCATCGCTATTACCGCTGTAAAAAATCGTTTTGCCCTTGCGTACAAGCGGCGGCAGCGGATCTTTGGCGATCAAAGCGACGTTTCCGCCGTCCACCTTCGCTTCCGCATGGTCGTCGTGCCCGCCGGTTGCAATAACCGCCAAGTCATGGCTCGTCGCATTGTGCACATATAATGTGCCGTCATCCGGCGAAAGCGCCATGTTCAGCGGATTGTTGCCCGGTATGCCGCGCAGAAGCTGAGAAGCTTTGCGCCCGCGCTTCAAGTCGAACACGATCAGATCCTCGCTGCCGGACATGAGCGTATAAACTTTGCTTCCGTCGGACGAAAAAGCGATGTCCGCCGGATTGGAGACGATCATCGTTTCGTTCAGCGTATTTTTGACGTCGATTTTATCGAACAGCTGCTTGCGGTCGCCGACAATTTCTTCGTCTTTCGTCATGTCGAGGACGGAGATGGCCGGAAATATGGTCTCCTCGAATTGAATCGGCGTGTCGACATTGGTGAGCAAATGGGATACCCACGCCGTCTTTCCGTCCGGGGCGATGCGAATTTGCTCCAGCGTATTCGGAATGCCTTGGCTTTTCTTGCGATCCTTCTTGTTCGGCGATTCCGCCAATTGAATCGTCTTGTTCACCGTTTTCTTGTCCGTATCGATGACGCTGACCCGCCCCGACAAATAATGAACGGCGTACAGCTTGCTCCCGTCGGCCGTTAGAGCCAGCGCGCGCGGGAAGTCCTCGACTTTGATCGTAGACGCCGTCATTCCTTGCTTCGTATCGATGACGGAAATCGTGGAAGAACGGTAATTGGTCACATATAGCTTCGACAAGTCGGCGCTGCCGACAATACCGAACGGTTCGATGCCCGTCTTGATCGTTTTGACGACCTTGCCTGCAACGAGATCGACCACCTCGACGGAGTCCGTATAGCGGCATGTGACGTACAGCTTGTCGCCGGCTTCGTCCAGAACCAGCTGCTGCGGCTCGCGCCCGACCGCGATTTCGCTGAGCACCTTGCGATCCTTTGCATCAACGACGGACACGGTGTTTACGTCGCCGTTCGCCGTATACAGACGCGTTCCTTCCCGGTTCATGACGACGCTGTCGCCGGAGACCGGCCCAAGTCGATCCGGCACTGTCGTTTTCGAGCAAGCGCTGAGCCCAGCCCAAACAAGCAAACATGCGATCGCGCAAGCCGCATAATACAACCATCTCGTCCGTCCCGGCGTTGTTCCGTTATTCTTTGCGTTGCTTTCCAAGCCGTTCTCCTCACTCTCTCCGATTGCTTAAACAACAAACGGATTGCAGCTATGCAATGGAGGAAACAGGTAACCACAGGGTACCTCGTTTCTCCATCCCAACTGCAATCCCTCATCGTGCGGCCTGCCGGGACATCCCGGCCGCCGTTTATTTCTTCAATTCAACAGGCAGCAGAATCGGCGCAATGCCGTATTCCCCGTGGCCCTTCTGGATTTGCGGGACGGTGTCGTTGTCGGTATTGCCGGATTCGTCGCCTTCTTTATAGAAGTCGCCCGTATCCCAGAACTCGGATGCTTGCATCCCTTGATCCAACGCAGGACCGTTGATGACTTGCCGGTAGAACGCTTCGTAGCGCGCAATGATCGTTTCGCGGTCAAGCGCCTTCGGCTTGTCGGCGTCTTCGTTCGTGTTGAGCAGCGACGTTAACCCGAGGCGCAGCGCGGCCGAAACTGCACCTGCCGTATAAGCGTCGTATTCGAACTTGTCTCCCGAAGTTTTGTACGCTTTGGCGCTGTCGTCCCACAGCTTCTCGTCCATCGCCTTATACAACCGGCGTGCCGCGTCGCGATACTTGGCATCCTTCGTCGCCAGGAATGCGGCCGTCAAGCCGCGGATCGCGCCGATTTGCGCCTTCAGCGTCGGCTCGCCGTCCGCTTTCTCGGTGCCGACCGTCCAACTGCTCGCGGCCAGCCCGTCCTTGCCGATCATATGCTCGATCAAGAAGTCGGCCTGACGCTGGATCATCTTCAGCGCTTCTTCGCCTTCCTTCGTATGCAGCCCTTCGGCATCCTCGCCGTTCGCATAACCGACCGGCAAGCCGTCGATCGCCCGGCGGAACATCCGCAGCGCCTCAAGGGAATAACCCGCTTGGAACGTATCCATCGTCGTCCCTTGCTTCGTTCCGTCATGCTCCGTTACCAGAACGCCTTCCTTGTCGTTCCAGTGCATCGCCTTCATGTTGCTGAACACTTGCAACAGGACGTCGCGGTTGACCGAATACGGGTCGTTCGATTCAACGTCGTTCGCCGCGTCGTCGTCCGTATTCGCCGCAGGTGTCGCCGGGAACGGGTCACCGTCGAACACGGCGCGGAAGGCCGGGTTCGTATTGGCGTTCGCTTGACGCTGGTCGGTCGTGCCGAAAAACTCCGAAGCCGGCCATAGCATCAGCCATTGGTCTTCCAGCAGGCTGCGTGCGTCGGTCACTTCCAGCTTGCTCGCGCCAGGATAATCTTTGTTATCGTTCTCCGTCACCTTAATCGCGTGAGGCAAATATACAAGCCCTTTAGCAGGATCGTATTTGCCGCCTTGACCTTTGGCGAGCTGCTTCGCCTTCGCATCGTAGAACAGATTGTCGCGCACATAAAGCAGCTTATTCCAAATTTCTTCGGTCAGAATCATCCCCTGCATGCCGTCAGCCGAGCTTACGCCAAGCTTGATGTTCGGATCGCTGTCGGCCGTCGACGACTCCGCTTCAATTTCCTCGTCTTTATCCGCGGTATGGAAGTTGCCCAGGAAATCGCCGGCCCACAACGCTTGCTTCAGGAATGCGGAACCGTATGCCGCAGGGACTAGCGTTTTGTCCATTTTATCCCGATTCCAGCGCAAGCTGGAGAAATCAACTTGTATTTTCGGAATGTACGTGCCGTTATCGCCGTCTGCAAATTTCGATGTATCAACCTTCTGTATATAATGCGGATCGCCTTTGGCGTATTCGATCAAGGTAGGATACATATTTTGCTGGATATCCTCGGGATTGTGGCCGACGGCGCCAGCCATCTTAATAAATCGCTCGGCCAATACCGCGTTTGCTCCTTCTTTGTCGCTGCGGAGCGAAGCGGCGGCTTGAATCGCCGGCCCGTTCAACAGGTGAAGGCCCATGCCCGATTTTTCCACCAGCTCGTACATTGCCTCCTCGGAATATTCATACGATTCGATTCCGGCGATATAATCGAATTTCGTTGGCGAGTCCGGCTTGGCGGGATCGAGCAAGTCCAGATCAAGACCCAACGTTTCCGCAAGCGGTTCGCCGGACAGCTCGAATTCCGCATAAGCGAACATATTGCCCGCCGTATCGAACGAATAATCTTTTACGTTCACCTTGTAATCGCCTCCGCTGCAAGCGGTCGCCGCCGTCAATGATATCGCGGCAGCCGCGGCAAGCGCGGACTTGAGCAGACGTTTTTTGCGAATTGCCAAAACCGATCATTCCTTCCCCATCTTCACAATTGATTCTATTTCTCACTCAAAATCAAAAGCCCGTGCTAATGAAAATCATTATCAACAAGAATTATAAGGGATCGGTTTTCGTTTGACAATAACAAATTTGTGACCAACTAACAAAATTATAACGAATTCAATACGACATAAGGGGACTTGGCTGAGCCAAATCCCCCTGGTTAGCATCATTAGCTTATACGTCACTCTGCTCCATCGACTCTGCTCCCGGCAGCGGGTCCGCGAAACGGCTCCAATCCGCGGTAAGCTCTTCGTCATTTAATAAGCAGCTGTCAAGACCACGGATCATATCATCTTTCGGCAGCTTCACGCCGATCCATACGAGCCTCGTTTCTCGGTCCCCCCACGTATCATGCCACATCTCGGCGATTTCCGGTTCCGTTTCCAGCACTTCATTGCGCTCGGCTTCCGGCAGCGTCGCAACCCAATACCCTGCCGGTCCGATTCGGATCGAGGTGCCGGCCTGGCTGAGGCTCGTCGCCATGGAATTGCGCGAGGCAAGCCATAAAATGCCTTTCGCACGGACGACTTCTTCCGGCCAAGAAGCCATCCATTTCGCAAGTTTTCCGGGATGGAACGGATGTCTGCGGCGGTATACGAAAGAAGAAATTCCGTACTCCTCCGTTTCCGGGGTATGATGTCCGTTCTGCAGCTCTTGGATCCAGCCGGCCGAAGCGCTGGCCGCATCAAAATCGAACAGTCCGGTATTCAAAATTTCGCGCGGCGGCACCGTCCCGAAGCTGCTGCGAATGAACTTCGCACGCGGCTGCAGCTTGCGCAGCACTTGCTCCAGCTGGATAAGCTCCTCTTCCTCGACGAGATCGCATTTGTTCAGAATCAACACATCGCAAAACTCGATTTGGCTGATCAGCAAATCTACGACATCCCGAGTATCGTCTTCCCCCGCCGCCTGGGCGCGTTCCAGCAAGCTATCCCCGCTGGAGTAATCGTGCCAGAACCGGTTTGCGTCAACGACGGTGACCATGCAGTCCAGCCGGACAAGCGAGGACAAGTCGATGCCTTGCTCTTCGTCAACATACGTGAAAGTCTGGGCAATGGGCACCGGCTCGCCGATTCCCGTCGATTCGATCAGGATGTAGTCAAACCGGTCTTCCAGAGCCAAGCGCTCGACCTCGCGCAGCAGATCGTCCCGCAGCGTACAGCAGATGCAGCCGTTCGACATTTCGACCAGCTGCTCCTCCGTCCGCGATAACGCGCCTTCACCGCGAACGAGCTCGGCATCGATGTTCACCTCGCTCAAATCGTTGACGATGACCGCGACCTTCAACCCGTCGCGATTGTGCAGCACATGATTTAGCAAGGTCGTTTTCCCCGCCCCTAAATAACCGCTAAGCACCGTTACCGGAATTTTGTTGGTCTGTTTCATCATTTTAGCCATCTCCTTATTCGTAATTATTACGATTTAATCATGTTACACAGTTCCGCCGCTTCTGTCAAATCGAAAAGTGCATAAGCTTGCCCGATGTCATACAACGCTCCTTTCAAACAAAAGATGTTGACACGGCAGCGGCAATTGTAATATCTTTTATACGTAATAATTACGAATAATATCCGGAACCAAACATACCATCTATTAATTCGATTCAACTTATCCAGAACAAATTGATCAAATTAACTTGTCCAAAATAATGACTAGGGGAAAGATCAATGCAAACTTTTGTCATGCGTTGGGGCATTCATTTTCTTGCCTTGGGCTGTCTTGTCATGCTGTATTTCATCTTCACAAACCGGGATCTCCCCGATTTGTCCGTAAACGCGACGGCATTCGCCAACTTTAAAACTTTATTTATCAGCCTTATTCTCGAAGCGCTTCCTTTCATATTGTTAGGCGTATTGATGTCGTCTCTGCTGCAAATTTTCGTGTCGGAACGGCTGATCCGGCGGCTGATTCCTAAAAACCCCGTACTCGGCATCGTGTTCGCGTGCCTGCTCGGCCTTATTTTTCCGCTTTGCGAATGCGGCATGATTCCCGTCGTTCGCAAACTGATTCAGAAAGGCATGCCGGTATATGTCGGGGTGGTTTACATTTTAGCCGGCCCGATAATCAATTCCGTCGTATTTGCCTCAACTTATCTCGCATTTCGGACGAGCCCGGAAATGGCTTATTCGCGCATCGGCCTCGCTTTTTGCGTTGCACTCGCTATCGGCTTGATCATTCACAGATTCGTTAAATCTAATCCTTTAAAACAAACAACTGCTTCCGTTCACGAAGCTTATGCGCATTCGCATTCCGACTCGGAATCGCATCCGCATCAGCATATTCACGTCCACGATCATGGTCATAGCCATGACCATAGCAACAATCCCAACCATGTTCATGATCATGGACATAGCCACAGCCATGCTGGCGGCAGCCGCTTATTGACGGGGCTGTCCCACGCGTCCGACGAATTTTTCGAGATGGGCAAATATCTGATATTCGGCGCTTTCCTAACCGCTGCCATTCAAGCCGGATTCAGCCGCGAGACGCTTGTTGCGATCGGCGACGGGACGCTCGGACCCAACTTGTTCATGATGGCTTTCGCCTATGTGCTGTCGTTATGCTCCACATCCGATGCCTTCGTGGCGGCGTCGTTCGCGACAACGTTTAACCCTGGTGCGCTGCTCGCTTTTCTCGTATTCGGCGCGATGCTCGATATCAAAAACACGCTGATGCTGTTATCCGTATTCAAAGCGAAATTCGTCATCGTTTTGACCGTTATCGTTTCGGTATGCGTATTAGCGGGTTCTATCGTGTTCGACATGTTTCTAATGAAGTGATTAAGGAGGCGATGAATTGATGTTTAGACGTTTATGGAAACCGGAAGCCGTCCACCATGCATTGCGTAGTTTGATCTTGACCGGATTTGCCGTTTATATCGCCCGTCTAGCCGGCAGCGGCAAGCTGAGCCTCTATATTGCTCCGAAAATGGCCGATTATGTAAAATGGTCCGCAATCGCTTTATATGCCGTTGCCGCTTACCAGGCCTATTTGGCTATTTCGGCGCTGTGGGGCACGCGTCAACCCCACGCATGCGAATGCGAACATCCTCTATCCGGCTCGCTTTGGAAGAATACGGCGGCTTACGGACTATTCCTCCTTCCGCTTGTACTCGGATTTTTGACGCCGGATGCCGCCCTCGGCAGTTCATTGGCCGACAAAAAAGGAATGAATTTGAGCAGCTCCGCTTCGCTGAAAGATGGGAGCAAATCGCTTAACCAAGCCCCTGCGGCACCCGCCACCAAGAAGGACCCGGCGCCACAAGACGGCTCGCAAGCAGAACAGGCCCCTTCTTCGGAGGATTTGAACTCACTATTTCCTGCCGACGAATACACCGAAGCATATGCCAAATACGGAAAGCAAATCTATAAACAACCGCTCATCAAAGTCGAGGAACAAAGCTTCATTGAAACATTAACGACGTTGGATTTGTTCAGAAAACCGTTTATCGGCAAGGAAGTGGAAATTAGCGGCTTCGTCTATCGAAGCGAAGGGATGAACAAACAGCAATTCGTCATCAGCCGGTTTATTATGAACTGCTGCTCCGCCGATGCTTCGCCTTACGGTCTACTCGTCCAATTCGACCATGCCAACCGTTACCCTGACGATACGTGGATAAAAATTCGGGGCACATTGGACCAAACCGTTTTTAATGATAATGAAATATTGGTCGTACAAGCGAAGCAAATCCAAAAAATTACGCCTCCGGAATCGCCCTACGTTTACCCGAACTACGACTTCGGATTATAGTTATAAATTTCCATATCTTTGTTCGGAAAATTGCGTATTAATTCCATAATTATATCCATACTACCATTAAGCGAATGATCTTCTAGGGCGGATTTACACCGCCGGGAGGCACGCTCACAACAAATTAGGAGGTACGCTTAATGGCACAAGGACAATCCCGTTCCAGCAATTCCCTCGTAGTACCGCAAGCGAATGCAGCGCTCGATCAATTGAAATACGAGGTCGCGCAAGAGCTGGGTATCCAAATCCCGCAAGACGGTTACATGGGTTATATGGCTACTCGCGACACGGGCGCAATCGGGGGACACATTACCCGTCGTCTTGTACAAATCGCCGAGCAGCAGCTGGCAGGAAAATTCGCAAGATAATTGGCTGAACCCAAGTCGTACGTGCCCCAAAAAGTGAAGGTTACCGTCTTGATCCAGCTGCTTTTTGGGGTTCCGCAATCGTATATATTGTAAAAAGTCGGCTCTCCGTGAGGATGGCCGACTTTTGCTTATAAGTAAATAATGAAATGATGCCCATTGATCTGAAGAAACCTAGGAGTCGAGCCCGAAGCTGCGATATGTACCGCGTCCGCCCACAGGCAGCGAAAGACTGGCCATATTGTAATTGCTCTCAAACTGAATGCTTGTGACCAAAGTATTCTGCCGGACCGTAAAATCAAGGAATATTTCCCCGTACGTCCAGCCTTTCTTGAACTTCAAAGCATGGATGGCAAGCTGGCGAAACGATTTTTGCTGCAATTCGGTTAATCCGCTCTGCACGTCTTTAATCTTGCCATCCTTCAACTCAACCGGATTATGTCTCACACCGAACTTGCCGATTGTGTTGTTGCGGATTTGCATAAATACGGTACCGGAAGACAAACCCGACAATTCATCGGACAACGCCATAAAAGCGATATCCATTTGCCTTGAAAGCGGCAGATGTTCAACCGTCATAATTTCCCTCCTTTCTTCCTGTTTCATCACCTTACCCTTAAGACCCATATACTGGGTCTTGTGTCTCATTATATGCTTTCATGTTCCAGATTTCAACATTAATTTACAATAATTATAGTCTCATAGACTTAGGTTGTCGTAAATAGTCATAGACCGAGTTTCCATGAGATGGTATAATGGTTTTAAAAATTAGCAAATTTTATGATGCGACAGGAGGCTTTTTATGGAATGGTTTAACTCGTTAGCGCTCAAGAAGAAGTTGCTTATCGGCTGTTACACGATCGTCGCATTGTTTTCGCTTGCTATGCTGATCGTATTGCTCTCCTCGGGTACCAGCCTGACTGTCGGCATCGTCGTTGTCGCAGTGCTCGTCGCCGTCAGCTATCCTATTATCAGCTTATTGGAGAGAGCGCTTACAGACCCGATAACGAACATTTCGCGCATTGCCATCAACATCTCCAAAGGCGATTTTTCGCAGAAGGTTAACGTCACCTCGAGCGACGCTCTTGGCGAGCTCGGCAATTCCTTCAACCGGATGATCGACAAGCTGCGCGAAATATTGGGCGATACATCGAATATTACGAAGCACGTCGCGGACACCGGCCGCGATATATTTTACAAGAACCAAAACTTGAAGACGATTATGGAGCAAGTCACGATTTCGGCTCAAGAGCTGGCTCAAGGAGCTAACCAAATCTCCGAAGACGTTTCGGACATGTCCCAATCGATTCGCGATATCGAAGAGAAGGTCGGCGACTACGCAAACTCGACCAAGGAGATGAACTCCCGCTCCGAGCATACGCTGCAGCTTGTCGAAAAAGGCCGCAAAGCCGTCGAAAGCCAAAGCGCGGGCATGCAAAGCAATATCGAAGCAACCGCACACGTATCGGAAACGATCTCACAGCTTGCGAAGCAAGCCGACGGTATCACGAAAATTACGAAAACGATTTCCGAAATCGCGGAGCAAACGAACCTGCTGTCGCTCAATGCCTCCATCGAGGCAGCGCGGGCCGGCGAGCATGGCAAAGGATTTGCCGTCGTCGCGCAAGAGGTGCGCAAGCTGGCGGAAGAATCTTCCGCATCGGCCAAGGAAGTATTCAACCTCGTTCGGACGATCGAACGCGGCATCAAGCAGGCGATCGAGAACATCGAGAAGAACGAAGCCGTCGTCAACAACCAAACGATTATGATTAAAGAAACGGAAAAAGTATTTTCCGAGCTTGTCCATAGCGTACAGTTCATTACCGAGCAAATTTACGCCTTCTCCAAGGAAAGCGACGTCATGCTGGACCATGCGCAAAAAATATCCGGCGCGATCGAGAACATATCGAGCATTACGCAGCAATCGGCCGCCGGCACGGAGGAAGTTTCGGCTTCGATGAACGAGCAGATCGCTTCCGTTCAGGCCATGGTCGACCAATCGGAGCAAATGCAGCAAGTCGTCACGCAGCTGCAGCGGACGATTCAAATTTTCAAGTTTTAGTACATAGGTATTTTGGTTCATACATAGAAAAAAAAAAGAATCCAACCTCCCCGGGTTGGATTCTTTTCAGATATGAACGTATCGAGTTACGAAGATACGGCTGATTCGGTCATTTGCAGGAACAATCGAATATCCTGGGCAATGACATCGATGGCGGCTTGCCAAAAATCAGGCTGCTCCAGGTCGACGTCCAGATGCTGCTTCGCAAGCTGTTCCACCGGCATCCGTCCCGTATCGCGCAGCAGCGCGACATATTTGTCCTCGAACGAGCTGCCTTCTTGAATCGCCTTCGCATAAATCCCCGTACTGAACAAATAACCGAACGTATAAGGGAAATTGTAAAACGGCACATCGGTCAAATAAAAATGCTGCTTCGACGCCCAGAACGTCGGATGGTATTCGCTTAACGCATCCTTGAACGCCGTCTTCTGCGAAGAAAGCATCAGCTCGCTGAGCTGCTCGGAGGTCAGCATTCCTTCCTTGCGGGCTTCATAGAACGATGTTTCGAAGATAAAACGCGTATGAATATTCATGAAGTACGATACGGCATTTTGTGCTTTCGCGTCGAGCAGAGCGATCTTCTCCTGCTCGCCTTCCGCTTGCTTCACGGCCGAGTCGGCGACGATCATCTCCGCCAGCGTCGATGCGGTTTCCGCGACGTTCATCGCGTATTCCTGCGCGAGCGGCGGCAGATCGTTCGTCACGTCATCATGGAAAGCGTGTCCCAGCTCGTGCGCGAGCGTTTCTACGCTTTGCGGCGTACCCGCGTACGTCATGAAGATCCGCGTTTGCCGGCTTACCGGGAACGGCGTACAGAAGCCTCCCGGACGTTTCTCCGGCCGATCGGCGGCTTCAATCCAGCGCTGCTCGAACGCCCTCACGGCAAAGTCCGCCATTCGCGGGCTGAACTTGCGGAACTGCTCTACGATCATCTCCGCGGCTTCGTCGTACGGAATCTGCTTCGCCGATTGGCCGAGCGGCGCATTGATGTCATGCCAGCTCAGCTTCTCCACGCCAAGCAGTTTCGCCTTGCGGTTCATATATTCGACGAGCAGATCCTTGCTGCGGTCAATGGCGTCCCACATCGCGTTCAGCGTCCGTTCGGACATCCTGTTTATTGCGAGCGGCTCCTGCAGCACCGACGACCAGCCGCGTCCCTCGTACAAATTCAAGCGGAAGCCGCCCAGATGGTTTAGCGCGTCCGCGCAAAAATCCGCCCATCGCTCCCATTCCTTCTCCCACTTGGCAAACACTTGCTCGCGCACATGGCGATCCGCCACGCTCATTTTGTTATGAGCCTGCGCCGCCGACAATTGCGCCGTTTCCCCGTTTTGTTCGAACGGAATCGAAAATTTCGAAACCGCCGTATTGTAGACGTCCGCCCATCCGTGATAACCGGACACCGCCAAATTGCCGGCGAGCGATTCCATCTCCGATGTCATTTTCAGCTTGGCCGTCGTTCTTCTTTCATCCAAGTTAAAGGCAACGGCCTGCAAGCCATCCTGCTGAAGCAGCGCCGCCCATACCGGGTCCGCGATTCGCAGCAGCAGCTCGTCATATAGCGTAAGCGCAGAGCTGTATCCGGCTTGAATTTGTTTGATTCTTCCGCCGAGCTGAACGGCTCTCTTATCGAACTGATTGTCCGAAGCCAAACACCCGACGAACGAATCCGCTTCCCGAATTTGGCTCAGAAGACTTTGCATCGTCGCCGTCAACCGAACAAGACCTGCTCCGTCCTCCCGTGTTACCGGCGGTTCGGCATCCGATACATCAACGATGAATTGGGCGATACCTTCCTCTAATTTGTTAAGAAACGCGACAAATTGCTCCGAATTCGACCCCCCGGGGAAAAAAACGTCCAAATCCCAAATTTGCTCCAGCGGTTGTTGCATCTTCATCACACCTTTCGGATAATGAACCCTTCCTTGAAACGGATCAAGAACGGGTGTATAACTGATATAGAACAATTGTTTATGTACTGATTATAACAAGGAGGACTTCCAACATGAAGCCACTGCAAATCTCGCCGGAGACGGCGATCAAGCTGGCGGCCAAGCTGAACGTGCCGATCGAACAGCTGATGCATATGCCGCAGCATATATTGCTGCAAAAAATCGCGGAGCTGGCCAAAGAGTCCGAGAAGGAAGACAAGCATGATTCCGTTTGAGCGGACATGGCCGTATGACGTCGTCATGAATGACGTCTACGTGCACGAATGTCCATTTTGCGCCACAGCTAACGTACTTATTCCGATTCGCGTCAAAGAACTGAACGAAATTCACGACGGCAAAAAAAGATTGCTCGTTTTTCCTTGCTGCAGCAACAAAGTGACGGTCATCGATACCGACCGCGATTATTTGCTCACCGACACGGTATTGCGCAGCGGCTAAGCCCCACAAAGTGATGTATAGCTTCGAAGCTGATTCAGGTACTTTGCCCCTAAATTAAAAGCGCATAAGGGCTAGCCGGATGTTGTCCGCTGACTTATGCGCTCCACTGCGTGAGTCATATCGTATATTTCTTGCCTTCTTCTTCCTTCATTTCCTCCGGAAGCTCCATCCGTTCCGCCAGCATATCTTCGCGCAGCTGCATCCATTGCTCGCGGGAAGCGCGAATCATCCCGGCATCCATAATTTGCTTATCGTTAATGACGCGCGAGAACCATTTCACCGCATCATGATATTGCCCAAGTCTGCGGTTCAGCTCCCCGATCAAGTACATGAGCCTCGCATTATTGACATTTACACCTTCCACTTCAAACACGCGTATGTATGCGTCCAAGGCAAATCGCAGAAATCGCAGCTCTTGGTCGCGATTATCCTCGTATCGGTACAGCCAGGCAAGGTGATGCAGCAAACCCGCGACGACACGTTCTTTTTCGTTTTTAATCTGCGCGCACATCAGCGCCAGCTTGTACGTTTCAAGCGCGGTCTCCCAGTTTCGTTCCCCGCCGTAGTCGCGAAATGACCAGGTTCGGCCGATTTTGTCGAAGAACGCTTGTCTCTGTGCGTCGGTGATCTTGTCAGAGAAGCTTTCCGTAGTAGCGAACCCGCAATACGGGCATACACGGACGACATAATAGTCCGGATTGACCTCTTTGTAATGGCAGCAGAAATCGGTGTCGGTTTTTGTCGCTTTCTTGAAGCTGGGCCGCACGCGGGAAGTTTGGTACGAAGCCTCGCAATTGACACACTGTAGCTTAATTTGAAATAACGGTTCAACCATGCGGCAGCGCCTCCATTGTTGTGTATAGATCCGAAGCTAAGGCGTATTGACAAAATGATGCGCAGGTCCCGATAACCGATCCAGCACGAACGATTGCAGCTCCGGATCAAGGCCGACTTCCTTCAGCGCTTGAGCCATGCAGCTTAGCCACGCTTCCGCGCGCGCCGGCGTTATTTCGAACGGCATATGCCGCGCTCGCATCATAGGGTGGCCGTATGCGTCGGAAAATAAGGAAGGACCGCCGAAAAACTGGCTTAAAAACATATATTGCTTCTCCATGACCGGACGGATATCTTCCGGGAACAAGGGCGCAAGCAGCGGGTGACGCTGTACGTTCGGGTAAAACGCCTCAACGATACGACGCACGCCCTCGGCTCCGCCGACAGCCTCATAGATCGTAGCGTATGGATTCATGTTCATTCACACCTTTATTGCGGAGTTCCTCCCATTATACCATACAAACAAAAAAATGGCGCTAAAGGATTAGCACCATGTTCCTAGATTATGCGGTTAACTTTCCCAATCCTCTTCAGGAGAACCCATGAGAGATTCCCTGATGACATATACGAAAGCACATACGAGAATACCTGCGATGATACTCATCCGAATCACTCCTAATGCCAGTGTGAACTGAATTGTTAAGACTATTGTACCACAGGAATCGGAAAAAAACAGTATCTCTTGCAAGCGTTTTCTAAAGGTTTTATTTATGCATGTCCGCTCATAAGCTTAGAATGATACAAGCTGTTTCGAGCCTATTTGTAAACGGGAGGAGACACAAGTGCCATGCGTAAAAAAAATGCGTCACATCCATCCGAATTCCAATCCGGCGGGGCTGCGCGGCTGCTCCCGATCGCCCTCATCGCCTTATGCGGCTTGATGCTGGTTATTCTCATGGTCGTTTTTCCGGAGACGGCCCTTTCCGCGGCCGTTCGCGGACTGGCGATCTGGTGGGATATTTTATTTCCGGCGCTGCTTCCTTTCTTCGTCATATCCGAAATGTTATTGGGCTTTGGCATCGTTCATTTTTTGGGCGCAATGCTCGACCCGCTTATGCGTCCGGTATTTCGCGTGCCGGGGATCGGCGGGTTCGTCATGGCGATGGGATTCGCATCGGGATATCCGGTCGGAGCGAGACTGACCTCCCAATTATGGGAACAAGGTCTCGTGAACCGCGACGAAGGAGAACGTCTCGTCGCTTTCACCACGTCGTCCGACCCCATATTTCTGATCGGCGCCGTTTCCATCGGCTTCTTCCATGATCCCGGCCTGGCAGGCATTCTTGCGCTGGCCCATTACGGCGCCTGTATGCTGATCGGCTTTATGATGCGATACCACGGCGATCCGCAATCGGCAAGTTCCGAGCCTGCCGGCGATCAGCATGAAGCTGCCGGACAGCCTGCATCCTCTTCGGCCCCGCGCAGCCGGCTTCGCCGCGCTTTCGAAGCGATGCACCACGCCCGCCTTCGCGACGGAAGGACGGTAGGACTATTGCTCCAGCAGTCGATTCAGTCCGGCATCCGGCTTATCATCGTCGTCGGCGGGCTTGTCGTTTTCTTCTCCGTCTTGCTGGAGCTGTTGACCGATGCCCGGGCGATGGCTCTGTTCCACGGTGCCGTTCATGCCGTGCTTAGCGTGTTTGCGATTCCCGAAGCGCTGTCGGATTCTGTCGTCAACGGGTTTTTCGAAGTGACGCTCGGCGCCAGATCGGCCGGCGAGGCCGGCGGGTCCATTCAGCTCGTCGACAAAGTCGCCGTAGCGGCCTTTGTACTGTCCTGGGCCGGACTGTCGGTGCACGCGCAAATCGCAAGCATCTGGAATAGCACCAACTTCCGATATCGGCCGTTTCTGATCGCGCGAGTCGTTCACGGCTTATTGGCCGCGACGATGGTGTATGCGCTATGGAAGCCGATGCAGCCGGTTGCCGCTTATTTGCGCGAGCTGGGCACCGCCGCCGTATTCGCAGGACATTCGGCGGACCGGTTCAGGGCGATGTTCTTAGCGGGCGGATTCGTTTTTGCCGGTACGCTTGCCGCCATCGCCGCTTCTTTTGTCATATACTTCCTCTGTAAAAGGGTTTCCGCCGCTCTGCGTCGCAATGCATTGTAATCTGGGCTAATATAAATTATGATGAGATCAATTGAGGCTATGAATTTTAGGAGGAACCCTTTCTTGAACTATTTTGTACTCGACCGCGGAGATTCGCACTCACAGCAGCTTGCCGTTCAATTTCACCAGCTTGCCGAGCAATACGGACTTACGCTTGACAAGCAGTCCCCCGATATCGTCGTTTCGATCGGCGGAGACGGGACTTTGTTGCAAGCCTTCCATACGTTTGTCGGTAAATTGAACGAAATCGCCTTTGTCGGCATTCACACCGGCCATCTCGGATTTTACGCCGATTGGAAAGCCGACGAAATCGAAAATCTCGTCCGTCTCATGGCCGAGCAATCCGATGGGCCCGCAGAAATGGTCAAATATCCGCTCGTCGAAGTCGAAATTCATTCCCGTCAGGGCCTCGAAACAAGGCTTGCCTTGAACGAATTTACGCTCAAAGGCGTCGACGGCACGGTCGTCGCGCAAATCGACATTAACGACCATCCGTTCGAAATGTTCCGCGGCGACGGCATCTGCATCGCCACACCGTCCGGAAGCACGGCGTACAATAAAGCTTTGGGCGGAGCGATGATCCACCCGTCGATCGAATCGATTCAAATCGCCGAAATCGCCTCGATCAACAACCGCGTGTACCGGACGCTGGGCTCGTCCATCGTATTGCCCAAGCATCACCATTGCGATATATTCTCGCGCAAGGCGCAGCGCCTGCTGCTTGCCGTCGATCATATCAACCTTCATCGCGACGATATTATCTCCATTCGTTGCCGGGTCGCCGACCAGAAAGTCAGCTTCGCACGCTATCGGCCTTATCCGTTCTGGGATAGGGTGAAGACGGCTTTTATCGGCCACGTCGAAAACTGAGGAAACCGGCTATCATGCTGAACATAAGAAAAGCTTCTATCGAAGCCATTCAAAGATGATGAACACGTTCAGCTCCCCATCCAACTGTATGTATGAAGGATTGCACTTTTGTAAAAAGACACGTTGTAAATTGATGAACTGACTTTCAGAAACTTTTGGCTGAAAATCAGCAAATGATTTCTGAAAATTATTACGAATACTTACAGGTTCGGCTCCGTTGAAAGCTTTCCGATATGATAAAACCAAAGGCAGGGGTTATACCCCTGCCTTTGGTTTATTCTCCGTTCGGTGCAGCACGAAGTAGGCGCATCCGAAATTGCAATATTCATGCAAATAATCGTTTAATCCCGACATCGCGGTTTCTTTCGTCGATTTCGGGTTGTTGTCCTTGAAGAAGCCCTTCAAGCGGAGCTGGCTGTAGCCCCAATCGCCGATAATGTAGTCGTATCGGTCCAGCACCTCGCTGTACCGGTCGCGAAACGCTTCGGCATTCCAGCCGTCTTTATGGTTAACGAGAACCTCGAACGTTTTTCCGGCAATGTGGATCAAATCTAGTTTCCTCCCCCAGGTACCGACTGCGCTTGCTGCGCCGATTTCACTTGCTCATGCGCGTGATAGGAGCTGCGAACGAGCGGTCCGGACTCGACGTGACTGAATCCTCGGCGCATGCCTTCTTCCTTCAATGTTGCGAACTGCTCCGGCGGATAATATTTCTCGACGTCCAGATGCTGCTTCGTCGGCTGCAAATATTGGCCGATCGTCATAATGTCGCAGTCGACCTCACGCAAATCGTCCATCGTTCGCAAAATTTCATCCCACTCCTCGCCCACGCCGAGCATAATGCTCGATTTGGTCGGAATGTCGGGCTTCATTTGCTTGGCCCGCTTCAGAAGCTCAAGAGAACGACGGTATTTGGCTTTCGCACGAACACGGTCCGAAAGGCGCTCCACCGTTTCGATATTGTGGTTCAGAATATCCGGCTTCGCATCCATCACGATCCGAAGCGACTCCTCATCCCCCATAAAATCAGGAATGAGCACTTCCACGGAGCAAAGCGGCACCCGTCTCCGTATCGCTTTGATCGTTTCGGCAAAAATCGATGCCCCGCCGTCCTTTAAATCGTCGCGCGCAACCGAAGTTACGACGCAATGCCTCAGGCCCATCTGCTCGGCCGCTTCCGCCACGCGCTCCGGCTCCTGCAGATCAAGCTCGGTCGGCATGCCCGTTTTCACCGCGCAAAAACGGCAGGCGCGCGTGCAAATGTCGCCCAGAATCATGAAGGTAGCCGTACGGTTGGCCCAGCATTCATAGATGTTGGGGCAGCGGGCCTCCTCGCAGACGGTGTGCAAAGTTTTGCCCCGCATCATATGTTTTAACTCGGCATAATTATCGCCGGTCGTCAATTTTATTTTGAGCCATTCCGGCTTGCGTTCTTTGTGATCGATCGACATGTTTGTCCCTGCTTTCCTAAGACGCATTTCCCTCATTATAACACGAAGAGGACGATTTTTCACATGGCTCTATTTCATGAATCGCCCCATGATTTTGCAACAAGTAACTTTAATCCTTTCTCCTATTATAAAAACAAAACTTCTCGGGGAAAATGGAAAAAACCGATAACGGAGGGAGACGGCACCGTTGCTGTTCAACCATAAAACTTTGAAGCAAGTACTGCGTTTTCGCCACATGTCTCCCGGAGGTCAAGGGCAAGCCGACAACGGTACCCGCCTCCATTCCGGCAACCCCGTGATGCAGCAGCCCCTCTACAGCGTGTTGCAGGACAATTTGACGACTTTGCAATCATTGTATTACGACTGTTCCGACGTCGTTTTCCAGCAATTTCACATCTCCGGCCAAGGCGCGGTCATTATATTTATCGAAGGGCTGACCAACAAAGATTTGCTCGATCGCGATGTCATCGCCCCCCTGAAACAATCCGCCGGCATGAGCACTTCGTCTAGTTTGCAAGACAGCATCGGCAATCGGATATCGGTTTCCAGTACGGAGCAAATCGATACGTTCGGCAAGGCCGTTCAGCAAATTTCGGAAGGAAACTGCCTGCTCCTCATCGACCTGTGGCCGGTCGCCCTTGCTGTCGGCACATTCAAGTGGGACGGCCGGCAAATCGAGGAGCCGATGGCGGAATCGGTCATCCGCGGTCCGCGCGAAGGCTTCACCGAATTGATCGGCGTCAATACGGCAATGATCCGGCGCAGAATCAAAAGTCCGGCTCTAAAAATGCACTCGATGAAAATCGGCCGTTATTCCGAAACAAAAATCGCGATCGCATATATCGAAGGGATCGCCGATCCCACGTTAATTGAAGAAGCCATAAACCGGGTGCAGCGAATCGATCTGGACGGCGTATTGGAGAGCGGAACGATCGAGGAATACATCGAAGACAGTCCGATGTCGCCATTTCCTCAGCTGCTTACGACAGAACGTCCCGACGTCGTAACGTCCAATTTGCTGGAAGGACGTATCGCCTTTATCGTGGACGGCACGCCGTTTGTCATGGTTGCTCCCGCTACGATATTTGCTTTTTTCCAATCGCCGGAGGATCATTACCAACGATTTTGGATCGGTACGTTTATTCGCTGGTTGCGTTACCTGTTCGTATGTATCGCTCTGCTCGCGCCATCCGCTTATGTTGCGATTCTCACGTACCATCAGGAGATGGTGCCGACGACGTTGCTGCTTAGCATCGCCAAATCGCGCGAAGAAATCCCGTTTCCCGCGCTTGTCGAAGCGTTATTGATGGAAATCACCTTCGAAGCGCTTCGCGAAGCCGGCATTCGGCTGCCGAAACAGGTCGGTGCTGCGGTCAGTATCGTCGGCGCGCTCGTCATCGGCCAAGCCGCCACAGCGGCCGGTCTTGTGTCGTCCCCGATGGTGATGATCGTGGCGATCACGGGGATCGCGTCGTTCATGATACCGAATTATACGGCGGGTATCGCCATTCGAATATTGCGGTTTCCGATCATGTTCCTTGCCGGCGTACTCGGCCTGCTCGGTCTCATGCTCGGCGTCATTACGATCGTCATCCACCTGTGCACGCTGCGTTCGTTTGGCATGCCTTATTTGTCTCCGCTCGCGCCGATGCAGTCGAGTGAAATGAAGGACGTCCTCATACGCGCGCCGTTATGGGCCATGAACAAACGCCCGCATTTGACGGGAGACGGCGACCTCCAGCGCCAAGCGCCGAACCAAAAACCGGGCCCTATGAAGGGAGGGGATTAAGCTTTGCTAGAACAAGGAAAAATTTCTTCCATGCAAATGGCAATCGCCATGTATCCGACCATCGTTGCAACGGCGATTTTGTTTGTTCCGGCCGTAACCGCCATTTACGCAAGGCTCGATTTATGGTGGTCACCCATATGGGCTTCCTCGCTCGGTTTTGTGACGGTATACGTCATGGTGCGATTAAGCAGACTTTTCCCCCAGCAATCCTTCATCGAATACATCGAACGAATTATCGGCCGGGTGGCGGGCAAAATCGTCGGGCTCACGTACCTCATATTTCTGCTGCATATTAACGGCATCGTCATTCGGGAGTACGGGGAGTTCATTGTCAGCTCGTTCCTTTCCCATACGCCCATCATCGTTATTATGGGCACGATCGTATGCGTAAGCGCTTTTGCCGTTATCGGCGGCATCGAACCGATCATGCGATGCGCCCAGCTCTTCGTGCCTGCCGTTGTTGTGTTAGGGGTGGCGATTATCGTATTGCTCATACCCAGCATGAAGTTGACGCATATGTTTCCTATGTTCGAGAACGGCCTTCTTCCATCGATTAAAGGGGCCGTTGTTCCTTCGGGCTGGTTCAGCGAATATATGCTCATCTCTTTTTTGCTTCCGAGTATTAAAGATCGCAACAAAGCGATAAAATACAGCTTTATTTCAGTCACGTCCGTCATGGCGATCATGGTACTCGTCAATTACTCCATCCTGCTCATGTTCGGGAATGGAATCATGACGATGAGCCAACCGCTCATGACCGCAACAAGGCAAATTAACCTCGTCGATTTTATACAGCATCTCGAATCCATAGTGATGGCGATTTGGGTTTTGGCCGTATTTTTGAAAATCACGATGTTTTATTATGTGCTTGTCCTCGGCACGGGACAGCTGCTGAAACTGTCCGAACGCCGCTCCGTCATCTGGCCGATTGGCGTGCTGCTAACGGCGTTCAGCATTTGGTGTGCGTCAAGCCTTCAAGAATTAAGCGATGTGATCAGCACGACGCTGCCTTTTTATTTAATGCTGTTCGCGAGCGTTATCCCGATCGTTCTCTTGTGCGTTGCACTTATCCGGAATAAACGCGGAAGCAAGCCGGAGTGCAAGCCGCTATGAGCGCCCCGGGAAAACGCATATTGCAAGCCATGATGAGGCTGATTCTCGCTTGCGCGCTGCTTATCCCGATCGCAGGCTGCTGGGATCGCGTCGAAGTCAACGATTTGGCGCTCGTCATGGCTGCAGGCATTGATACAAAAAAAGAACGGACGATTGAACTATCCATCCAGGTATACATCCCGAGAGCGGCAGCCAGCGGCGGAATGGGAGGAACATCGAATCAAGTCAGCAAGGGCGGACAAACGCTGGTCCATTCGGCAACCGGGACGACGATTTCCGATGCCATGTCCAAGCTGCAATCGCGCTTGCCGCGGCGGATTTTCTGGGGACACAACGAAGTGTTCATATTCGGCGAAGCGGAGGCCAAGAAAGGCATCCGCAGCCATATCGACTTCATCACGCGTGAACCGCAAGTTCGCGGCAACGCTTATTTATTCGTCAGCAAACAGAAGGCCAAGGACATTCTTGCGCTGCTGCCGCCGCTCGAACGGGATTCGGCAGAGGTTCTGAAAGAAATGGTCCGTTCGGATATCGGGATTAATGTCAATACGTCGAAGATTCTTGAAATGATGACCGGCGATGCCAAAGCGGCCGCGATCCCTTATATCGAAATATTGCCGCCGCAAGCAAATGAACAGCAAAATACGACGAACCCTTATATTACGGGCACTGCCGTATTCAAGAGGGACAAGATGATCGGCCGAATCGACGATAAGGTGACACGCGGGGTATTATGGTTCCGCGATGAATTAAAGCGTGCGATCGTTACGCTAATCCCGCAAGGCGAACGTGAAGAAATCTCCATGAACCTGCTGCGGGCGCAGTCCAAATTAATTCCGAGCATCAAAAACGGCCGGTGGATAATTACGGTCAAGGCCAAAACCGAAGACGATATTATCGAAAACGGTACCCACCTGGACGTTTCCAGCCCTGAAGTGATCGATAAGCTGGAAAAGGCGTTGACCGACGATGTCGAACGCAAAATGAACGCGGCACTTCATCAGCTGCAGAAAAAAATGAACGCCGACATTATCGGATTCGCCGAAGCATTCCATCGCAAGTATCCGCAACAATGGAAAAAAGCGAAAAACCGATGGGATGAAATTTTCCCTCATGTGGAGGTTCAAATGGATGTGAATGCGGCGGTCCGCAGACCGGGCAAACGGACAGCACCGGCGGGACTGAACGAGGACGAGGTGAAAAAAGAATGAATTGGAGCGGTTTTTTCATTGTGACGCTCATCGTAGTCTGCATCGCGATCTATAACTGGCCTCAGGTGAAAAGGCATAAACGAGATAAGACGGCGTTTCTAGTGCTTATTACGATCGGCTGGTTCCTTTCAATCCTGCTCATGAATCGGCCGGACCTCCCCGGTCCGACGCAGTTGATCGATTCGATTTTCAAGCCCTTCGGGGATTGGATGCAGGCCAAATAAATCCGGATGTCCCATCATCCACATGAAATCGTTCCGGTTGGCACATTCTAAAGAAAACGTCCACTTATTCCGATGCGGAGGAATGACCGTGTCCAGATTTCGTATGCAACAAATTGCGGCAAGCGTTAGTCTTGCAGTGTGCTTGATATGCGGCACGATTGGACTGCCGGCGGCATCATCCGCCGCATTGCCGGCCAAGCAACGGGCGACAGCTGCCACACTGCAGCATTCCTATGCGGACCGTTTTGCGCTGCTGCAAGCCATGAGCGCCAATATCGGCATCCCGTGGCATTGGCTCGCCGCCGTCGATCAATACGAGCGTGCGTTAAGTATGGCAAGACCCAAGGTTAGGCCGCTTCGCGACGGATTGATCGCCGTATGGTACAGCGAACAGGACTGGGCGGGAGCCTTGAATCCCGATCCGAACGATACCGATCCCGCTTCGATTTCGTTTTTCGGCGGAATCGGCATGGATGGGAACGGCGACGGCATCGCGGATCGAACGAACGATACGGATGCGTTGTACACGATTGCTACCCGTCTGAATCGTTTCGGGCCTTCTGACGACGACATACGGCTCGCTTTATGGGAATATTACCACAATACGCGAAGCGTTCAGCGGATCACCCAGTTTGCCGAAATATACCAAACTTTCGGAACGCTGGATTTATTCGAGCACGCCTTTCCCGTCCCTCTGCACAGCGATTATACGTACCGCGATACTTGGGGAGCTAGCCGTGGCTGGGGCGGACTGCGCATTCATGAAGGCACCGACCTGTTTGCAGGTTATGGCGTCCCGGTACGCAGCACATGCTACGGGATTATCGAAGTGCGCGGCTGGAATCCGTACGGCGGATGGCGAATCGGAATACGCGATTTGAACGGCGTCTACCATTATTACGCCCATTTATCTGGCTTCAACAAAAAAGTCGGTCTCGGCGATGTCGTCAAACCGGGACAGGTGGTCGGCTGGGTCGGCAGCTCCGGTTACGGCAAACCCGGCACCCAAGGCCGGTTCCCTCCTCATCTGCACTATGGGTTATACCGGGATCACGGATTATCGGAATGGTCCTTCGACCCATATCCCTATTTGCACAAATGGGAAGGCGAGGAACGCTCCCGGACAAAAGCAAAACATTGAAAAACTTACCGCATCCGAAACCTAAAGCCAATGCGCCCGAACAAAACCGGACGATTATTGGCTTTTTGCGTTATGATGGCAAGCAAACCTGAATAAACTTTTAATAAACCGGATTTAACGCCGATTGATCCGGTTTTTTCTTCGGATTTGGGCGAATTCACGGAATCCGGCTGATTTGATCTTATTTGACTTTCGTTTATAATGAAATGGTACGATGCGTTTATTTTACATTTTAAAGGAGGTGTCCTGTTCTCCGAACGATCGGTGAACAGGGAGTGTTTGGATCCTGAACCCGGACCGTTATTACTGAATTTGTTGATTGCTTTTGTATTGGTATTGTTAAACGGATTTTTTGTCGCGGCGGAATTCGCCATGGTGAAAGTGAGAAGCAGCCGAATCGAAGCGCTCGCTCAAGAAGGGTCATTAGCGGCTAGATTTGCCCGTCAAATCACAAGTAATTTGAATGCTTATTTATCGGCGTGCCAGCTCGGCATTACGCTCACCTCGCTTGGCCTCGGATGGCTTGGCGAACCGACGATTGCGGAGTTGATCGGACCTTGGCTGTTAAACATCGGCATTCCGGAAAGCATCGTTCATGTGATTGCCTTCTTGATCGGATTTACGATCATCACTGCATTTCACATTACAATCGGTGAACAATATCCGAAAACTTACGCAATACGACAATCCGAACAAGTGACGTTATGGGCCTCCGTGCCGATGGTCATCTTCTACAAAGTGATGTATCCGCTGATTTGGTGCTTAAACGGAGCCTCCAACTGGATGCTGCGCAAATCCGGGATCGAACCGGAAGCCGAGCACGAAGCGGTGCATACCGAAGAAGAAATTCGATTGTTGGTCAAAGAGAGCCATAAGAACGGGCTCATCGACAATACGGAATTAACGCTCGTCGACAACGTATTCGAATTTACGGAGACGGTCGCACGCGAAATTATGATTCCGCGGACTGAAATGGCGTGCTTGTACGCCAATTTGCCGTCGGATGAGAACATGAGCATTGCCACATCGGAGCTGCGGACCAGGTACCCGGTTTGCGATCCGGATAAAGATAACATTATCGGATTTATCCATATAAAAGACTTGTTCAAAGCAAGAGACGGGTTTGAGCAAATACGCGACATGATTCGGCCGCTGATGAGCGTGCCGGAATCGATGCCGATCAGCACGCTGCTGAAGCTGATGCAGAAGAAACGGACGGAAATTGCCCTGCTGATCGACGAATATGGCGGCACTTCCGGTATTGTCACGATGGAAGATATTCTGGAAGAGCTTGTCGGCGAAATTCATGACGAATTCGATCAGGAAGATCGTCCCGATATCGAGCCGAAGGACGAACATACGCATTCGGTCAACGGTATGCTTCATATCGACGAATTCAACGATTACTTCGGAACGGAAATCGAAACCGACAATTACGATACGATTGGCGGATGGGTATATTCCCAGCTCGAAATTCCTCCGAAGAAAAATCAGCGTTTCCGCCACGAAGGCTTCGAGTTCGTGGTCGACGAGATCGACCACATGCGGGTTTCCCGCGTGATCGTCATCAATACGAACGTATCAAGCGACGTATTGCAGGTTGTTTCATAAAGCGACGCCACAGCAGGAGCCAAGGTCGATGACCTAGGCTCCTTTGCATTTCACCGTCTTTATTCTCCCTCTTTCGGCACCGTCGTCGTTGTGGATGGTTCGCTCTTCGGGAGCATGCCGGGTTTGGCATTCGGCGACGTCATCGGAAGGGAGATGCTCGGCGCTTTCCCGGCCGAATTGCCGGTCGGATTCCCTTTGCCGTCATAATAATACATCGGCACATCACCGACAACGAGCATATACGAGATCGGGATTTCCGTTTCCACCAGCTCGGATTCGCTGTCGAACGGGATGATGATGGCCACCTCGGCAATAATGCGGATGTATACCTCGACGAGAACCATATTGATGCCCGCATCCTGCTGGCGCGTATTCAAATCAACTCTGGCCGCCCCCGCGGGAACAAGCCGGACAGGGATATCCGGACCAAACGAAGCCAAGATGGCGCTGCCGAGAGCCTGACCTAGCGGAATGTGCTCGGGGAAGGCGGACATTTTGTTCAATAGATTGGATACGGCATTGATCGTTTCTGTCCTTATCTTCATATGCTCCGCGTAGTTCAGCATAAATCCGGTAATTTTCCCCTGTCGGTCCGTCTTCCAATCGACCAGCTTTTCATAATCGCTTCGATCGCCGATTTGGTCGGAAATCGCGGTATTGATCGCCTGCGTCGCAATTTGCTTCACGCGAATTTTGGCGACGTTCATAAGCGGAGGCTTCAAATTTTTCTCGATAAAAACGAACGTTTGCACGGACAAAAGAAACATGATGACGAGCGCAAAAAACAGTTTCCGCTTCCAGCCGCCTTTTTTGCGAGCCGTGCTTCTCCAGCGAGGCTTTCCCCACATCGCTTCTCCCCCTTGCCGCAAACAGACCGCCTGCGAATGAGTTGTGCGAGCCCTCTAACTCTACAGCTAATCTTATGCGAGGGCATGGCAAAATAACCCCACAAAGTGGGGCCAGGCTTTGAAGCTGATTCAGGTACTTTGCGGGGAAGAAGCGCTTGGCTCAACGGTCATGGCATCGATAGCGGGGATGGAGCGGAAGTTTTCCGCCTTGCGATCAGCGGAAATTCGCCGATGCGAAGCCGTGCGCTTCCGTAAGGGACGAGCTCAAGCTCTACGGTCGGTTGTCCATCCGCGTTCGGGAAAAACGGAGGCGTGCCGGCGTTGTTGCCCTCCATCCGCCATTCGCGGATCAGCTTCCCGCTTGCCTTCAGCCGAACCGGAGCATCCGCGGCTTGGAATGGCTGATACGGAACGGCATGCTCCTCCGGCTCAAACACGGTATCCGCAAGCAAGCCGTACTTCCAAGGCGATGCGGGGTATACCTCCCAATCGTGGAACTTCGCCCGCTCCGTCACACGCTGCCAGTTCTCCGAGACCGGCAGTACATACACAAGCGGCCCGCGCTCCACGCTGACGGCGTACAAATTGCGCTGAACCGCGCGCGCTTCCATCGGCAGCCGCAGCTCCAGCGAATCGCCGTCCCGCCAGTCGCGTTCCACCCTAGCGTAGCCTTGCGCGACATGCAGCATGACCGGCTCGCCATTCACTGTAAGCGACGGCTGCGCGCACCACGCAGGTATCCGCAGCGAAATGGCGAAGCGATCGCTTCGTTCCAGGGCGATACCGATCCGCACCGTATCCCGGAACGGGTAATCGCCGCTAACGGCAAGCGTTGCTTCCGTTCCTGCGCCGACCTGGACCTTCACCGTGCAAGGAGCATACGAAACCGCCGCCAATCCGCCGCGGTTATCCTTCATCCACAAGTGGGAAACCAGCTTAGGCCACCCTTGGTGCATATTCGCCGTACAGCAGCCGAAATTCGGCTCCAGGCCGAACAGGTTCGCGTCGGGGCCGTTTGACCAGTTCCGCGGGGCGACGTTGCACACGATCTGGTTCACTTGTTGATCGTATTGATGCGACGTCCAGTCCGCCGATATCGTCGCCGGAAGGGCATTAAAAGCGACTTTTTCCAAAATGTCGCCGAAGCGCCCGTCGCCGAGTATTCGCGTCAGCTGCTCCATCGTGAACATATATTCCACAACGGCGCACAATTCGACGCCTTGGCTCGGATGCGTCCCGGATAGCCACTCGTCGCCCGAGAACATGCCGTGGGCCTGTCCGTGATGGGTCATCAGACTGTCGATGCCGCGGTGAACCGCTTCCCGATGTCCTGCATCGCCGCTCAATTGGTACAGGATACCCGGCGTCTTAAGGCCCATCGCGACGTTCACGACATGCGAGCGCCAGTCCCATTGCTCGACCTTGCGCCAGAACGGGAAATCGGCGAAAATATCGGACCACTCGATCGTTTGCGCCGCAATGAGGCGCGCCAGTTCGATGAGGCCGTCATCCTTCGTCCGGTCATGCAACCACAGCAAGCATAGCATCATTTCGCCGCCGCGCGCCGCCGCCCATCCGTCCAGCGGCTGCCGCCCGATCGTCTCCTTCACGTACTGGAAAAACTTCGTCAGAAACGGAACGACTCGGTCGTCGCTCGTCGCCTCCGCGTACTGCATTAGCACCTTCAGCATGATCATGTAATGCCACCAGTCATGTTGTTTGTTCACCTCCTGATTCACGGTCGTAATCCGCGCCGGACCGAACAGCCCGTTGTCCTGCTGGCTGGCGAGCGTCCATTCGATCCAGCGGTTCGCCTTGGCGATGAGCGCCTCGTCCTCCAGCAAATAAGCTAGCGGCACCAGGCCGTCCAAATAATACGGTCCGCGCTCCCAGCTCTCCCCGCTTCCTCCGATCCAGCCGTTATCCGGCCCGACATCGGGCCAATGCTCCTCAAGATGCCCCGTAAGTCCGTCCGCTTGAATGCGGAGCTGATTGTAAAGCCACCCGGCAGGCTTAATAGAGCCAAGCGGCAGCGCTTCAAACGCCGCAGGTTGCAGCTTCATCGATTCCACTCTCCGTTTCGATAGCTAATTTCGTTGCGATTCTTAACGTATTGTAGCACCGTCCGGCGACTTGGGCGGATATCCTAAAGCAACTTGTTTTTGTCCGATCACAACATGGAGGAAAACGATTTTGGGTTGTCTCCCGCGCAGGTTGCGCTTATGATTAAAGCAAAGCGAAGGAAAGGGAGTTTCGAGGCAATGTTCCAATTCATCTGTCCCCCAATGCCGCATTTTATTATCGGGGGTGAAGATACGTATCCTGCCGGCGGCACGCACCCGGCAAGAACGCATATCGGCGTGTTCGACTTGATCGTTGTGACGCGAGGTTGCCTTTACTTGCAAGAAGAAGGTGCGGATTATATGACGCCCGCGGGTCATTACGTCGTTCTTCATCCCGAACGCTCCCACCGTACCGCGATTCCTTGCATGGAAGAAACGCATTTTTATTGGCTTCACTTTCAAACGCTTGGCGGATGGAGCGAGGTGGATGACGAACGAACGCCGCTCGTCTATTCGAACGAGGATGTTCCTTTCGCCAAAATCGAATATTTCAATTTTTATTTGCCGAAGGCCAAAGGCGTGGCCGCGCCAGGTGAAATCAATGAACGGATGAGGCAGCTCTTGGCTCCGGATACGCAGCCGCCTGCCGTTTCGCGTTGGAAGCAGCAATCGCTATTTCATGACCTGCTTTTTATGCTGCAAGAGGAGAGAGGTTTGCCGAAGGACAGCCCGCATCTGATCGTCGCCGAGCAGGCGGCCGCATTCCTGCGGCAGCATTACAAAAAACCGCTCAGCTATCGTCAGCTGGCGGAGGCGCTGCATTTTCACGCCAATTACATCTCGATCTGCATGAAAAAGGCGTACGGCTGCACGCCGCTCGAATATTTGATCCGTCACCGGGTGGAACAAGCCAAACGGCTGCTGATCCATACGAACGAACCGGTCGGGAACATTGCCGAGGAAACCGGCTTCGGCACGTTCCCTTATTTCGTGCGCTGCTTCAGCCGTTATGCCGGCTGTACGCCCAAGGCGTACCGGATGCGGTACAGGTCGCATTAGCCGCCATGCAATGCGGATAGCGTTACGCTACAGCGGCTTCAGCAGACCGCTCTGCAAGCATGCGGCTACGGACAATCGTTTGACCCCTTCCGCAAAACGGATCTCGACGACTTCCCCACTCCGCTGCACGATTTCCCCGTGCCCGAATACGTTATGCTCCACCCCGCTGCCTGCCCGCATATATTCGGGAATGACGAGGGGCGGCGAAGCGAGTTTGGCGGCTGCTGTGGACGATGCAGATGCTCTGCCGCCGGCGAACCGCTTCGGTGCAGGGTACGGCGATGCGTCCGTCGTGCTCTCCGCAATACCTTGGATACGTCTCACGCTTTCGACGAACTGCGATTCCTTCACTTCGGCCCCGTTCTTCATTTTGTACGACAACAGCTCAAGATGCCGCTTCGCCCGCGTCATGCCGACGTAGAACAATCGGACGGCCTCCTCCATTTCGTCAAGGCTTCCCTTGTCATATTTTTTCTGATCGTCGCCCGATGGTATGATTCCTTCGATCAGATCGATCATGTACACCCGATCGAATTCCAAGCCCTTGGCGCTGTGCAGCGTCGACAAGGTCACGACGTTGTCGTGCTTTCGGAACTTGGACGACTTCATGAGCGATTCCAAATATTTCAGCCGCTTCGCGAAATCCTCCATCGATTCCAGCGTATCGGCAATGTCCTCCAGCGTATTCAACATACCGATCAAGTCCTCCCTGCGGAAGCCAAGCCGCTCGCACATTTTATCCAGCGCTTTCTCGTAGCCGAGCTTGTACCGGATGGTTCGGATCGCTTGAAGCGGCGGCATGCCGTTCATCGCTGCGAATGTTTCCTTTACATCCTGCAGCTGCTTGACCTGATACTCCTGCAACGGCACGAATTCGATCAGGTTGTCGAATACCGAGGCGTCGCGCCGGACAGCTTTTAACGCGGCCACTTGCTGCTTCGTCACGTAGCCGTTCACCTTCGTATGAATCTTCTCGAACAATTCCGGCCTGCGGTCGGTATACGACATGCGCATGAAGTTCAAGACGTCCTCGACGACCCAATGGGAAAAAAACCGGGTGTCGCCGTCCTTCATATAAAACGGGATGCCTGCCCTGTCAAAATCATTCATCAGCACGATTGAAGACGACTTGTTGCGGTACAAGACGGCCGCCTCGCGCAAATTGTCCAGCTTCGCCAGCTTGTCCGCCACATATTTGGACTGCACCGTGTAGTTGTTGAAATGCTTTACCACGATCGGCTTATGGGCGCGATTGTCGGTAAACATGTTTTTGTCGTATCGGTTTTTGTTCCGCTTGATGAACCGGTTCGCCACATGGACGATATCGCGGGAGGAGCGGTAGTTTTGCTCCATTTTCAATATTTTCGCCCGCGGATACACCTGCTTGAAGTCGAGCAAATATTGCGGCTCCGCCGCCCGCCAAGCATAGATGCTCTGGTCGTCGTCGGCTACGACGCACAGGTTGCCGTGAACCTTCACCAGCTTCTCGATGATCGCATGCTGCACCTTCGACGTATCCTGGCTTTCGTCAGTCAGGACGTAATCATAACGCTGCTGGTACTTCCGCAGCAGTCCCCGGTCGTTCTCGAACGCCTCGTTCGCAATCGTCAGCATGTCGTCGTAATCGAGCAGCAGTTGGTCGGCGCCGGTTCGCTTGAACGTCTCGTAGGCGTGAAGCAGCCGCTCCGCATCGGGGATGTCGCATTTGTGCTCCTGCCACTGGCTTTGCGGCAGCATTTTATTTTTGACGAAGCTGATGTATGTCGTCAGCTCTTCCATTTGATCGTCCGTGATATGCTCGCCGACCATGCTTTTGTACAAATGGCGCAAAATGTATTTCTTGTGCAGCACCGGGATCGGCGTTCCTTCCGTAGACATCGGCTGATTCAGGTTCATGCTGCCGTCCTGGTTCGGCTCCTGCTCCTCGTCCGCTTCGATCTCGCCTTCGATGAGCCGGTACGAGACCCGCGATTTGCGAAAATATTCCCGAACGACCTCAAACGCCAAGCTGTGGATCGTCGAAAACCGTACGCTGTCCTGCGAATAGTCGGGAAAGAAACGATGAAACCGCTCCTTCATGTCCTGCGCCGAGGCTCGGCTGAATGTAACGGCCTTGATTCGGGAAGGGTGAACCCCTTTCTCCTCGATCAAATAACCGATGCGCATGATGATGGTAGTCGTTTTGCCTGAGCCGGGGGAGGCAAGCAGAAGCAGCGCCCCTTCGGTATGAAGAACGGCTTGCCGCTGCACGGGATTGAGCGCAACGGCAAGCTCGTTATGCTTGCGGGTGAAAAAATCGTTTTCGGTCGTACGCATTGCGAAATTCCTTTCGATTCAATAAACTGTACTCTCCAGTTTACATCAAAAACGGCCGGATGAAAATCAACGATCCTTTGGGCGGGCGCCATATAGTTACTCGGTCCAGTACGGCACAAAAAAACGGAAGGCAAGACGTCGTCTCTACCTTCCGGTGCATCATGTCTATAACAGCTGGAGCTAATTTGCCTTAGTATCTTGCAGCTTCGCCTGCGCTGCCGCTATCCTTGCCAGCGGAACCCGGTACGGCGAACAGCTCACATAGTTCAAACCCGCCTGCTGGCAGAACAAAATCGACTGCTTGTCGCCTCCGTGCTCTCCGCAAATGCCTGTTTTGAGCTGCGGCTTGCGCTTCCTTCCTTTTTCGACGGCCCATTCGATCAATGCCCCTACCCCTTCCGTATCCAGTACCTGAAACGGATTATGCGGCAATACGTTATGCTCGACATAATGGGTCAGAAACTTTCCTTCGGCATCGTCCCGGCTGTAACCGAACGTCATTTGCGTCAAGTCGTTTGTTCCGAAGGAGAAGAAGTCGGCATGCTCCGCGATCCGCTCGGCCGTAACGGCGGCTCTCGGCACCTCGATCATCGTGCCCACATGGTAAAGGACTTCCTCTTGCTGCGCTCCAAGCACGGTTGCTGCAACACGATCAACCAGCTCCCGCATGAGCTTCAGCTCACTCACATGGCCTACAAGCGGAATCATGATTTCCGGAATGACCTGTATGCCGCGCGCCCGACATGCGAGCACCGCCCGGAAGATGGCAACGACCTGCATTTCGTAAATTTCCGGACAGACGATGCCGAGTCGGCAGCCGCGCTGACCGAGCATCGGGTTCATTTCATGCAAGTTCCGGACTTTGCGAATATAGGCGTCCAGCTGCTGCTTGGCTGCGTTATCGCTCTGCGTTTGCGTGTCCCACTTTAGCCGCTCTTGCTCCACGAGCAATTCATCCAGCTTGGGCAAAAATTCATGAAGCGGCGGATCCAGCAGCCGGATCGTAACCGGCAAGCCGTCCATGGCGGCAAAAATGCCTTCAAAATCACCCTGCTGCATCGGCAGCAAAAGGTCCAGCGCCTCCTTGCGCTCGTCCGGACGATCCGCGAGAATCATCGCTTGCACGACCGGCACCCGCTCCGGCGACATGAACATATGCTCGGTCCGGCATAATCCGATCCCTTCGGCTCCGAATTGCCTAGCTTTGGCCGCATCCTCCGGCGTATCCGCATTGCTTCTCACCTTCAAAGTCCGAATTTCGTCGGCCCAGCGGAGCAGCTCGTCCAATTCGGCGCTCATTTCCGGTTCCTTCAGCGCGACAACCCCAGAGATCACTCGGCCGGTGGAACCGTCGAGCGTAATCCAGTCGCCCTCCTTCACGATGACGCCTTGCACCCGAAATTCCCGCGCTTCCGCGTCGATGCGGATGTCTTCGCAGCCGCAAATGCACGGCTTGCCCATGCCCCTGGCAACGACCGCGGCATGGCTCGTCATACCGCCGCGGCTTGTCAATACGCCTTCGGCCGCGATGACGCCATGGATATCTTCCGGCGTCGTTTCCGTGCTCACGAGAACGACGGCTTTGCCGGCGGCGCGCCAATCCTCCGCGGTATTTGCATCAAATACCGCAAGCCCTGTCGCCGCACCAGGCGAAGCGGGCAGTCCTTGGGCGATCACGTCATGCTGTCCCTCATCGTCGAGCGCCCGATGGAGAAGCTGGTCCAGATGCTCCATCTCGATTCTTTGCACGGCGTCGGCTTGTCCGATGATGCCTTCCTTGACGAAATGGACAGCCAGCTTGACTGCGGCTTGCGCCGTCCTTTTGCCGTTACGGGTTTGAAGAATATATAATTTGCCCTTCTCCACCGTGAATTCGATGTCCTGCATATCTTTGTAATGCTGTTCGAGCCGCTTCGCTGTTTGGACAAGCTGAGCATACACCTCCGGCATCGCCGCTTCCATCTGCGCAATTGGCAAAGGCGTCCGTACGCCGGCTACAACGTCTTCGCCTTGGGCGTTCGTCAGGAATTCACCGTACAGCACCTTCTCCCCCGTAGAAGGGTTGCGCGTGAACAATACGCCTGTGCCGCAATCGTCGCCCAAATTTCCGAACGCCATCGACTGTATGTTAACCGCCGTCCCTTGATGATCGGGAATGTTGTAAGCTTTGCGGTATACGATCGCTCGCTGATTGTTCCACGAACGGAATACGGCTTCGACGGCGAGCTCCAGTTGCGCGTACACGTTCTGCGGAAAAGCCACCCGTGCTTTCTGTTCGATCAGCCGTTTGTACTTGACGATCAGCTCCTTCCACATATCGGCGGTTACGTCTTGATCTTCCGCAATCGCATGCTCTTCTTTCAAGAGATGAAGCTGACGTTCGAAGTAAACTCCTTCGATGTCGAACACGACGTTGCCGAACATCTGGATCAGCCTGCGGTAGCAATCATAAGCGAATCGGGGATTGCCGGTTTCTCGGGCAAGCGCTTCGACGGTAACGTCGTTTAATCCCAAATTCAATATCGTGTCCATCATGCCGGGCATCGAACTTACGGAACCCGAACGGACCGATACGAGCAGCGGATGGACATCCCCGCCAAACAGCCGGTCTTTCTTCAATTCTACAAGGTGCAGCGCCTCCCGGATTTCCGCAATCAAGCCATGCGGCAGCTTCCGGTCCCCCGCATAATACGCACGGCATACGTCGGTCGTTATCGTAAAGCCCGCGGGGATCGGCAATCCCGCTCTCGTCATTTCTGCGAGATTAGCCCCTTTACCGCCAAGCAAATCTTTCATTCCCGCATGGCCTTCCTCAAAATGAAATACCCGTTTCGAATTCGTCATGACTGCTTCTCTCCTTGAATAGACTGCACCTGTTGGGACGAACAACATTCATGATCGCTGCACACGCCGTAAATAATGGCAACCCGATTCGTATCCTGCGTTCCGATCAGCTGATTGCAATGTTTACAAATAATCATGCCAAGCTCCAACTGATTGTTTAATGTTTTCATTCTCTCGCACCCCTTTGGTCAATTCTGATGATTGATGATTGAACGATCATTTTTAATAGCACATTTGAAATATAGTATGTATATTTTATAACACATCATTATTTATTACGCAATATATATGTTAAATAATTTATTTATGAGTCATATTTAATCATTATGTGCAAAAAAAAGGCTATCTCAAGAGATGACTTGAGACAGACCTTTGTTAAAAGTAAAAAGATTTTCCACCGAAAAAAGCTCCCCCCTCCAAAATCAGCTATTTTTTCGTCGTATTTTATATAATTTATACAGGTCCTTGAATACTTCTACCCCAAGCCGGAAAAGCGAAAGCTGGCGAAAGACATACATCATCACAACGAATGTAACATAGAAAATAATTTGCATGAAAGGCCTGTGCAACAAATCATGACCATACAATTGGTACATACTATGACCCAAATATAATAAACCGATCCCCACCATAACCCGAACACCTAAGAGCAAAGCGTTTTGTTCCATATTTATTTGCCTCCTTATCCCACATAAAACTCACTTTAACACTAGTCATCCTTGACTTTGCGAACGATCAAGTCATATCAGCTCTATAGTATTACTTTCCTTATGTAACCACTCTCCGTAATAAAAAAAGCACAGACAAAACCCATTGGGTTCTATCGGTGCTTCCGATTTTTAAGCTATTCGGTTTAAATGATATTTTCCTCTTATTGAATCATAATTTCTACAAAGTAACAAGAGGACGATAACCAAGGCCAGTTTGTTAAAAATGCCGCTGCCGCTGCGCTTCGTACAACAATACAGTTGCCGCCATGGCAACGTTCAGCGATTCGGCTTGGCCCCGCATCGGGATAATGAGCTGGTCTTCCGGATCAACGAATGCCGCGGCTTTCGCCGAAACGCCCTTGGCTTCATTACCGAGTATGATCCAGGTCGGCTGGGTGAAATCATAGCCGTAGCAATGGCTCTGCGCTTGCAGGCTTGTGCTGACGATGCGAACGCCCTGCTGTTTCGCTTGCTCCAGCAGCGAGGACAAGTCGCCCACGACAACCGGCAAATGAAACAACGATCCCATCGTCGCCCGGATCGTTTTCGGATTGTAGACGTCGACGCTGTCGCGGCCGATGACGACGCCGGTCGCCCCTACCGCGTCTGCGCTGCGGATGATCGTGCCGAGATTGCCGGGATCTTGAACGCCATCTGCGACAACAACGAGTGACCGCGGATCCTGAAGCAGCGCCCCGATCCCATGCTGCCGCTTGCGAACGACCGCAAAAACAGGCTGCGGCGTCACGGCATCGGTGCATTTGGCGATGATCGCATCCGTCACGCCGATCCGCTCTATACTAGCATCGTGCGGCCATTCGATTTCGCGCGGAAGCCCTTGCTCCAAGGAATGGACGACGCATTCCACGTCCTCCCGCGATTTTAGCGCTTCCTGTACGAGGTGGACGCCCTCGACAATATATTTTTGTTCCTTGTCGCGAGTTTTTTTGTCCAGCAGCTGTGCCCACAGTTTTACTCGCGGATTTTGCAATGAGGTTATTTCCATAAGGCGACATTACCTGCTTTAACTGTAATTTATTCGGCAGCGTATGCGATTTCCATACTCTGCAAATCTTCGTTTTTGCCAACAATGACGAGTACGTCGCCATCGCGGATCGTATCCTCCGCATGCGGAGAAATATTCATTTTGTCGCCGGATTTGATCGCCATGACGTTGCAGCCGAATTTGGCCCGAACATGCAGCTCGCGCAAGTTTTTGCCGATCATCTGCCGGTTCGCCCTCATCTCCAGTATGCTGTAATCGTCGGACAGCTCGATGTAGTCGAGAATGTTCGGCGAAATCAGATGATGCGCGACGCGCATCCCCATGTCCCGTTCGGGGAAAATAACTTTGTCCGCTCCGATCTTTTTCAGCACTTTGCCGTGCAGCTCGTTTTGCGCCTTCACGATAATCCGCGGCACGCCAAGATCCTTCAAGATCAAGGTCGTCAAAATGCTCGATTGAATATCTTGTCCGATCGCTACGACTACGACGTCGAAATTCCGGATGCCGAGCGCCTTGAGCGCTTCCTCATCGGTGGAATCGGCGGCGACGGCGTGTGTCGTCATGCCGATCACTTCTTGTATACGCTGTTCGCTCGTATCGATGGCCAATACTTCATTATCGAGGTTGTATAACGTCCGGGCGACGCTGGAACCGAATCTGCCGATGCCGATAACTGCAAATTGCTTTTTCGCCATGACTAAGATCGTCCTTTCATTTGTCGGGATAAAGACGCTGTGATTTATATTATTATATCACACGGCCATGTAAATTTCCCATCCGGCCGACACGGCTTTTTCCAGCATGACGAGGCAGGCAAATGTACATATTAAGAAAAGCGCGAAAACTTATGTATCGTAGGAGGGCTTACGCATGAACCTGAATCTTCGTCAGGCCATTATCCAGCGAGTTCAAAATAAAACAAACGAGGAGTTAACCGACGTGATCGCAGGGTCGATCGATTCGGACGAACGGGCTTTGCCAGGGTTAGGCGTATTATTCGAAATCATTTGGCAGCACAGCGACGAAAAGACGCAGCAGCAGCTCGTCGATACGCTCTCCAAGCATTTACCCTAAATGCTTGCCAATTTCAAGAAGGGGGCTATATAAGCTCCCCTTCAAATTCAGTCTATTATCAATCATTATATGGAATTTATGGCATATTTGCCGTTTTCGTCAATGAAACCAATTTTATTGCCAATCCGAACTCTCGATAGTCCCCCTTCGAACCTCATATCTATATATTGTTCCTACATAAATTAACAATAAACCCAACAAAAAAACCGGCTCAATCGAGCCGGTCACTCTTATAGATTTACATATCCAGCGTATTGTGCGGCAGCCCGGAAGGCATCGGCGCCGGTCTCTCGCACACGCTTCGCATGTCGTAACGCACGCCGCTAGACGCCGCGTCGTGGAAGCCGTGCATCGCTTCGAGCACGTGATAAGCCATTTCGCCGTTCGCGCGGTGTTGACGGCCGCTTTGGATCGCGTAAGCCAAATCGGCGACGCCGATGCCGCGGTTGTTGTCATTGTAGCCGAACTGCAGCGGCACTTCGCTCCATTCCGAAGCTCCTGCGCTGCGAATCCGAATGGAGCCGCCGAAGCCGTTCGGGTCGGGAACGCGAAGCGTCCCGGCGCTGCCGTAAATTTCGATGCTCGGCAAATCGCCGCTAACCGGCGTATCGAAGCTTGTGATCAACGTGCCGATGACACCGCTGGCGAATTCGATGACTCCAGCGATGTGCGTTGGCGTGTTCACCGTAATTTTCGTGCCGAATTTCGGCTGGCTCGTTATCGTTCGCTCCGGGTACGTGATTTTTGCCGCTCCGGTAACACTGCGCATGGAGCCCAGCATCGTCACGAACGCGGTCAAATAATACGGCCCCATATCGAACATCGGCCCGCCGCCTTGCTGGTAATAAAAATCCGGATCGGGGTGCCACGACTCGTGTCCGCCGCACATCATGAACCCGGACGCGGCGACCGGTGTCCCGATCCGGCCGTCGTCGATCAGCTTGCGGCAGGTCTGAATGCCACCGCCCATGAACGTTTCCGGGGCGCTTGCGACGCGCAGCCCCTTCGACCGCGCCAGCTCGAGCACCGCTTGCCCTTGCTCGCGCGTCACGGCGAGCGGCTTCTCCACGTACACATGCTTGCCCGCTTCAAGCGCTTTCAGGCAAATGTCCGCATGCGCCACGGGAATCGTCAAATTGATGACGATTTCAATCGTCCGATCGGCGAGCAGCTCTTCGACCGTATACGCGTTCGGAACGCCGAATTCCGCCGCTCGCGCTTTCGCCCGTTCCACATCCAAATCCGCGCACGCGACAAGATCAAGAACCGGATATTGCTTGCAATTTTGAAAATAGATTCCGCTAATATTGCCACAGCCGATAATACCAACCTTCACTTTGCGCATCCTTATCTCCTCCAAACGGTATCCCGGTTCATCGTGTTTGTTCATAAGATCGTGTATGTTCGTTAGATCATGTATGTTCGTTAGATCATGTGTTTTTCGTTAGATCGCATATGCCCGCTACTTTCGTGTCGCCCACAGCATCCCGCGCCGCATCAATTCGAGCGTCTGCGGCATCGCTACGATATCGGCCTGATGGCCCAGCGTGCAGTAGTAGACTCGGCCTGCTCCGTACGTTTTCGTCCAAACGACCGGCATTTTTACGTCGCCGAAATTCGTCGTCGCATGGATCCGGATCGCGGGATCGACGTGCATGTAATATTGCTCCGAAACGACGGTAAAATCGCCGATGCCTTCCGTGAGCGGATCATTTGCATCGGTCATATTCACCTCGTACGTCACGCCGTCATTGCCGGGATGCGCAACCCATTGGCCTCCAACCATGTATTGGTATTCCGTCTCGTTGCGGAAAGCGTCTCCCATGCCGCCATGGCAACCGGCAACGCCCGTGCCGCCTTCGCTGACTGCACGCAGAAACGGCCCAAGCTGTTCTCCGGAAATCGTCCCCATCGTCCATACCGGAACGATCAGATCAATGGCCGCCAGTTTGTCTGCATCCGCCAAACTGTCCAGCGTATCCGAAATTTCCACATCATAGCGCTCTTCACGCAACACCTTGCCGAGGAGAGCGGCCACTTCTTCCGGTTGATGTCCGTCCCAACCGCCCCATACGATCAACGCCTTGCTCATCGCAATCACTCCATCTCCATCATCACATTTCGCTGATTTGCACCCATCGCCGTTCGGCAATCGAGACGTCGACCGCCTCCAGCACTTCCTGGCACTTGACGCCGTCGACAAAATTAGGCACGGGCTGACGGCCTTCCGCGATGGCATTCATCAGCTCGACCGTCTCGTGAACGAACGTATGCTCATAACCGATCGTATGTCCCGGCGGCCACCATGCATCGGCATACGCGTGAGCCGGATCCGTCGCCAGCACCCGGCGGAAGCCTTGCACATCGGCAGCGTCGTCCGAGAAATACACCTGCAGCTCGTTCAGCCGCTCAAAATCAAACTTGATGCTGCCCTTGCTGCCGTTTATTTCGAACGAATTTGTGCAGCGATGGCCCGCGGCAAACCGGGTCGCCTCGAAGCTGCCGAGCGCGCCGCTTGCGAACCTTGCCATAAACAGCGTCGCATCGTCCACCGTAACCGGTCCTTTCGGCGCACCCTTGTCGCCTTTGGCGCTTAATCCCGTCATCGCAGACGGCAGCGGCCGTTCCTTGATGAACGTTTCGCTCATCCCCACAACCTCGGTCAGCTCGCCCAGCAGGAATCGCGCCATGTCAATCAAATGCGCGCCCAGGTCACCATGAGCGCCTGAACCTGCAATCTCCTTCTGCAGCCGCCAGACAAGCGGAAAATCGGGGTCAATGATCCAATCCTGTAAAAACCAGGCGCGAAAATGAAAAATGCGCCCGAGGCGCCCTTCGTCAATCAGCTTCTTCGCCAATTGAACCGCAGGCGCAAACCGGTAATTAAAACCTACCATATGTACGATGCCCGCCTTCTCGGCGGCATCCAGCATCTCTCTGGAATCGGCCAGCGTCAGCGCGAGCGGCTTCTCGCAAAAAACATGCTTGCCGGCCTGCGCCGCCGCAATGGCTATCTCCTTGTGCGCATCGCTCGGCGCATTGATGTCGATCAAGTCGATGTCGGCCCGTTCGATAAGCTTGCGCCAATCGGTCTCACTCGACTCCCAGCCGAACTGCTCGGCCGCTTGGCGAACGCCCGCTTCGTCCCGGCCGCAAATCGCTTTCATAAGCGGCTTCGCCGCCTTCGGGAAAAACATCGGCAGCGTGCGATATGCGTTGCTGTGTGCTTTCCCCATAAACTTGTAACCTACCATGCCTACATGAACGGATTTCATCGTACCCGGCCCCTCTCCTATGGTCGATATGAATCGTGTTCTTGCGATGATCCCCGGATGACAAGCTCTGTCGGCAATGTTTCATGATACGTGTCCGGCCCGTCTCCGCTTAGCTGCTCCAGCACTTTTTCCGCCGCAAGCCGCCCCATTTCAAAAAAAGGCACGCGAACGCTCGTCAACTGCGGATCGGTCAGCTTCGCCGCATCCGAATCGTCATAGCCGACCAACGCCAAATCGCGCCCGAACAATATGCCGCGCTCCCGAAATCCTTGAATGAGACCGGTCGCCATCCGATCGTTCGCGGCAAATACGGCGTCGATTTCGCCTTGCAGCGCCGCGATCGGTTCTGCGGCAATGTAACCGCTCTTGCGGCTGTAATTGCCTTCGAACACCAATTCCTGCCGAAAAGGAATACCTGCTTCTTCAAGCGCCTGCTTATACCCGCAGAGGCGGTCCGCGCTGTTGGAATATTCAAGCGGCCCGTTCAGAAACGCAATTCGCCGGTGTCCGCCATCGATCAGATGCTTAACCGCCTCGTAGCTGCCCTGTACGTGGTCCGCTTCGATCAGGTTGAAGCGCTCTCCCTCGAACCGCTGGTTGACGAGGCAGAACGGCGCATGCTCTTCCTGCAGCTGAGCAAGCGCTTTGCGCTCCTCCGGCAAGTCGCTGGAGCCGAGAATGATGCATGCGTCGACCTTCTGAGTGCGGAACAACCGGATATAGTCGACCGGTTCGTCGGCCGAACGGAACAGCAAGAGAAGATCATATTGTTTCCGCTTGACGGCATCGCCGATTCCGCTTAAAATTTCAGCAAAGTAATAGGTCGAAAACAAATGCACCTTCGGCACGAACGGAAGGATGACGCCCAAGTTGCCGCTGCGCCTGCGGGCGAAGCTCTGCGCGATGGCGCTCGGGTAATAATTCAGCCGCTTCGCAGCTTCCAAGACGCGACGTTTGGTCGCCTCCTTGACCGGCCCAACTCCATTCAATACGCGAGATACCGTCGCTTCGGAAACGCCGGCAAGCTTTGCTACTTCTTTTCGGTTCATGCTTTTGCCCTCACATGCGATGTTTTAATGTACACGCGTACATTTTCTCATGAAAGCGTTCCGCTGTCAATGCGGAATCCTTCTGCGCACACCCGCCGCACATGAAAGCCAAAACCTCGCTCAGGTGATCCCGAACGAGGTTTTGGTATCGTCATGGATAGGAATTGCCCATCCCATCAGGCAGTCTCAATCTTTTGCCGTTTCGCCCTCTGTTCCTCCAACTGCAGCAGCTCCGTCTTCATAGGAAGTCCGCCGCGATAGCCGGTGAGCGTCCCGTTCTTCCCGATGACGCGATGGCAAGGCACGGCGATCAGAACCGGGTTCGCGCCGATTGCCGCGCCGACCGCACGAACCGCTTGCGGTTTTCGGATCGTGTTCGCGATATCCGAATAAGAGCTCGTCTGGCCAAATGAAATACCGGCCAATGCTTGCCACACCGACTGTTGAAAGGCCGTTCCGTAATAATCGATCGGAAAAGTAAACTCCGTTCGCCGGCCTTGCAAATATTCGTTCAATTGCGAGACGTACGGCTCCATCAGCGCATCGTCCTTGACAAGAAGCCGGTCCGGCAATTGTTTGCTCAGCCACCTCTTTAGCTCGTCCAGTCCCTCGTCCGGCGATCCGACAAAGCAAAGCCCGTTCGTCGTTGCCGCTGCAATAAGCTGCCACGGCCCCATCGAGAAGGTCGTCCAGAATACGGCTTGACTGCTTTCTGTTTTCATTCGATCATCCCTCTTCATGATTGATTGTGCATGACATCCGTCTTCCCTTGCATTTGACGGTAGTCGCTTGGCTTAAAGCCGGTTTTTTGTTGAAAAAGCGTTGCGAAATGAGCCGGATTCGGGATGCCCACCGAGGCGGCGATATCCATCATTGTTTTGTCCGTTCCGGTCAGTAACTGCTTCGCTTTGTTTATTCGAATTTGCTGCGTATATTGAGCGGGCGTGACGCCTTTGATTCGTTTGAACGTCCGCTGAAGATGATAAGGACTGCCGTGGATCATATCAGCCAGCATTTGAAGCGTAATCGATTCCGGATAATGCGCGCCGATCCATTCGGCTACCTGATCCACCCATTCTTCCTCGGGCAGCTTCAGCCCGTCCGGCTTGCACCGTTTGCATGGACGGAATCGGTTCGACATGGCATGCTCGGCTTTTCGGAATATCGATACGTGATCCTTGGACGGAGGCCTTGATTTGCAGGAAGGACGGCAGAAGATGCCGGTTGTTTTCACCGCATAATAAAATGAACCGTCATAGGTTGAATCGTTTAACAGAATGGCCTGCCACATCGTGTCCGTCATTTCGAGAGCCCGTGGAAGAGCCGAGGATGAAGATTGGCCCGTTCGGGCAGCGCTTTGCTCCGCCCCGGTCTTGCGCGGCCGGTTGTTCATCGGAATCACCTCAAGCTCAGTATACCCCGAGTTCGGCTTCGATGTAAGCTATCTTGAATGGAAAAGCAAGAATGCAAAAGCGGAACTATGCGGTATATGATAACATCATCATCAGCGAATGCTTTCTTAACGTTGAAAGCTCCACGCCCATCAACATGCCAAGAGGAGGCCGGAGTCCGATGAACACACCTGATTCGAATGAAGCAAGCCATTCCAAAGCAATAGAGCCGCCGGTGGACATCATCCCGGTGCCCAAGCCGTTCGGTTATCGCGAAACGGTCCGATATTTGCAGCGCTCTTCCAATGAATGCATGTACCGTGTCGACAACGATCAGATCCATATGCTCATCCCTGCCGGCGCCGAATCGGCCGTTGTCCGGATCGATGGTGAGCGGGAAGGTTTTCTCCGCATCCGATATATTGGAGATGGAGCAAGGACGACGTCCACTGTTCGTGCCGCCGCAGTCCGCTATGTAAGGGAATGGTTCGACTTGGACACCGATCTTGCTCCGTTCTACGAAATGGCCGAGCAAGATACGCTGCTGCGGGAGGCTGTCCATCGGAATTACGGCTTGCGGCTTATCGGCATCCCCGATCTGTTCGAGGCTCTATGCTGGGGAATTATCGGCCAGCAAATTAATTTAACCTTCGCCTATACGCTCAAAAGAAGATTTGTCGAGCAATTCGGAACTTCGGCGGAAGCGGAGGGGCAGCTATATTGGGCGTTTCCTTCGCCGGAACGGATCGCGGCATTGGATACGGCGGATTTGATTCCGTTGCAGCTGACTTCGAAAAAAGCGGAATATTTGATCGGTGTCGCCGGGCTGGTGGCGGAAGGTAAACTATCGAAAGAACGGCTGCTCGCGACCGGCGATTGCAAAACGGCGGAGAAACAATTGGTTGCGGTACGGGGAATCGGCCCATGGACGGCTAACTACGTATTGATGCGCTGTCTGCGTTATCCTTCGGCGTTCCCGATCGACGATGTCGGGCTTCACCTCGCTCTCAAACAGCTTCTGGGGCTGGATCAGAAACCTTCCAAGGAGATGATTGAGCGGCTCTCCGCCCAATGGGCCGGCTGGGAGGCTTACGCTACTTTTTATTTGTGGAGAGTGCTTTATTGATTCAGCAAACTTTCGTCAAATTCTCATCCCGACTGGAGAATGCTGCCGGTTCGAACCGGAAAAACGGAGTTATCGGCGGACTTATTTACGTCGTGCGACAGAGAGCTCCATTGATTTTCCGGTTCTCGTGGCGGCTTGATGCTCGATCGGTTATTGGAAATAGACGATTTCCTTGCGCCGAACGTGCAATATATGTCCGTGATCCAGCAACATGATATGGTCGGGACGCACTTCAACCAGTTGTCCGTCCAGCGGGCCTGCGGTTGTCATTACGCATATATGATGTCCGATGTACTCGCTTAAGTTCTCGGTGAACCATGGATCCACAATCATCACAGAGGCCGGAGACACGGTTGCAGGCGCGTTCTCATTAGCAGTTGCAAGCGGCAGGACAGACTGCGGCATTTCGCTCGAGTAAGGCGATACCGCGGACGGATAACCTTTCGTCGAAAGCGGAGATACCGCCGTACCTTTCGTCGAGAGCGGGGATACCGCCGTGCCTTTCGTCGAGAGTGGAGATACCGCTGCGCCTTTTGTCGAGAGCGGAGATACCGCCGTGCCTTTCGTCGAGAGCGGAGATACCGCCGTACCTTTGGTCGAAAGCGGGGATACCGCCGTTCCTTTCGTCGAGAGCGGGGATACTGCTGTGCCTTTCGTCGAGAGCGGCGATACCGCCGTACCTTTCGTTGAAAGCGGAGCTACCGCCGTCGGGTACATGTTGCTAAACGTTTGCAGCGGAGACACCGCAGTCGGGTACGCGTTGCTGAGCGGCTGCACAGGAGATACCGCGGACGGGTACATATTGCTAAGCGGTAGCATCGGAGATACGGCGGTCGGCTGCATATTGCTTAACGGTTGCACCGGAGATACGGCGGTCGGCTGCACATTGCTTAACGGTTGTACCGGCGACACCGAAGCTGGATATATATTCGATGTTTGCAGCGGCGATACGGATGTTGGGTATACATTGGACGCTTGCAACGGCGATACGGACGTCGGGTACATATTGGACGCTTGCAAAGGTGATACGGACGTCGGGTACATACCGGACGCTTGCAACGGTGATACGGACGTCGGGTACATACCGGACGCTTGCAACGGTGATATGGACGTCGGGTAAACACTCGACGCTTGCAGTGGCGATACGGACGTTGGGAACACATTCGACGGATCCGCAGGCGACACCGCAGTCGGAAATACGCTATGCTCCTGCAAAGGCGTTGTCATCGTTGGCATATAACTCGATGTTTGGAGCGGCGAAGTCATCGCCGGCGAACTGGATTCACCCATCATACTGCCATAATCTGGATTGTAATACACTCCCATTCGTAAACTCTCCTCCGTAGGCTAATAATCAGATCGAACAGTACCATCGTATGTCATTAGCCTACCGGGCGTTACCCCATCCGGTGAAAAAAAAGAAACGTCCGCACGATTCGGACGTTTCTTTTTTGGGTTCCTCTTCTGAACCACTTTGTGGGGTATTTCGGTTATGGCGCCGTTTCGAGAAACTTCGCCGTTGGGTTCTTCTCGATTGCGGTACGCATCGCATATTCATTTTCGAACAAGGCGACATAATTGTCTTTTTTGTCTTTGACGAGCTGGGAGTTGATACGGAACTTGGACGGGTCGATCTTGTCGTCGACGATCCATCGAGCGAATTGGAACGGCGTCCGCTGCAGTTGAATCTCTACGCCGTATTCCGCCCTCATCCGGTATTCGAACACCTCGAATTGGAGCTGTCCGACAACGCCCAGAATCGTATCGTCGAAGCCGATCGTTCGGAAAACTTGAATCGTGCCTTCCTCCGTCAGCTGATCGATGCCTTTCTGGTACTGCTTATGCTTCAACGCGTTCTTCACGGTCACCTTGGCGAAAATTTCCGGCGAGAACGTCGGCAGCTCGTCGAACGTAAGGTCGCTTCCTTGGCTTAAGCTGTCGCCAATCCGGAAAATGCCCGGATCAAACAAACCGATTATGTCGCCGGGGTACGCCACTTCGACGATATCGCGATCTTGAGCCAGAAATTGCTGCGGCTGAGCCAGCTTAATTTCCTTGCCTGCACGGACATGGCGAACGGCCATGCCGCGTTCGAACTTGCCGGAGCATATCCGCAGGAAGGCGATGCGGTCCCGGTGAGCCGGGTTCATATTCGCCTGGATTTTGAAAATATAACCCGAAAACTTCGTATTCGTCGGCTCGACCTCGCCCGTCGTTGTGTTGCGCGACGTAGGCTTCGGCGCCAGCTCCAGGAAGTTCTCGAGAAACGTTTGCACGCCGAAATTATTGACCGCGCTGCCGAAAAATACCGGCGTCAGCTCGCCTCTGCGCACTTTCTCGAAATCGAACGGATCGCCCGCCACGTCAAGCAGCTCCAGCTCTTGACAGAGCTGATCGTGCAAGAAGTCGCCCGCCATCTCGCGGATGACCGGGTCGTTGTAGTCTTCGACCTTGCGCACTTCGATGGACGATTGGTCTTTGCCCTGGAACAGCTCGACCTGGTTTTTGAACCGGTCGTACACGCCGCACAAGTCGCGGCCCATGCCGATCGGCCAATTCATCGGCACCGATCGGATGCCAAGCACGCTTTCGATCTCCTCCATCAGCTCGAAAGGGCTGCGCCCTTCACGGTCCAGCTTGTTGATGAACGTGAAGATCGGAATGCCGCGTTTCGCGCACACCTGGAACAGCTTGATCGTTTGCGCCTCGACGCCTTTGGCGACGTCGATCAGCATGACCGCGCTGTCCGCCGCGGTTAACGTCCGGTACGTGTCCTCGCTGAAGTCTTGGTGACCGGGCGTATCGAGAATGTTGACCTTATGTCCGTTATAGTCGAACTGCATGACGCTGGACGTAACCGAGATACCGCGCTGCTTCTCGATCTCCATCCAGTCGCTCGTCGCATGGCGGTTCGCCTTGCGGGCTTTGACCGAACCGGCGATATGGATCGCGCCCCCGAACAGAAGCAGCTTTTCCGTTAAGGTTGTTTTCCCGGCGTCCGGGTGAGATATGATCGCGAACGTTCTGCGTTTTTCGACTTCTTGCTTGATTTCTTGATCTATCGGTTTACTCATTCTTGTTCTATAGTTCCCTTCGTTCCCGTTTCCGTTGCAAGCATGAGGATCGATTCGGGCCATCGCTGCCTTGTCGGCTCGTTATTTGCCGCTGTTCGACACCCAGATGACGTTGTCTTCTTCCTGCCCGTTGACAGGCCACCAATGGAAGCCGTCCTGCGCCAGCAGCTTCTCCGTCTGCTCCGGTCCCCAAGAACCGGCCGCATAAGGCTGCAAATCGTCGGATTGCTCTCTCCAAGCTTGGGCGATCCGGTCGACGAAGCTCCAAGCGATCGCCACTTCGTCCCAACGGGTAAAGTACGTGGAATCGCCGCGGGCCGCATCGAAGATAAGCCGCTCATAAGCTTCCGGCGTATTGAGACCGACCTGGCAGCTTTGGCAAAATTCCATCGCGACAGGCGCAATCGCCGATTCCGATCCCGGTTGCTTCGTATTCAGTTTAATATAGATGCCCTCCATCGGATTGACCCGAATGACGAGCAGGTTGGGCTGCAGTTGATTTTTCTTCGCCAGATATACGTTGTCCGGCATATTCTTGAATTCAACGACAACTTCAGTCGTTTTGACCGGCATGCGCTTGCCCGTACGAATATAGAACGGCACGCCCGCCCAACGGAAATTGTCGACAAACACCTTCGCCGCGAAATACGTTTCCGTCGTGGACTCCGGATTGACCGAATCTTCCTCGCGGTAACCCGGCAATTCTTTGCCTTTCATGCTGCCGGCCGTATATTGCCCGCGCACCACATTGCTGCGTACTTCCTCGGAAGAGCTGTACGCGCGAAGCGAACGAAGCACCTTCACTTTCTCGTCGCGGATGTCTTCCGGATGCAGGCGGCTAGGCGGCTCCATCGCGATCATCGTCAGCATTTGCAGCATATGGTTCTGCCCCATGTCGCGAAGCGCGCCGGCATGATCGTAATATCCGCCGCGTTCTTCGACGCCGACCGTTTCCGAAAGCGTGATTTGAATATTCGCAATATGCTTATTGTTCCAAAGCGGCTCAAAAAAAGCATTGGCGAAACGAATCACTTCGATGTTTTGTACCATTTCTTTGCCAAGGTAGTGGTCGATACGGTATACTTCCTCTTCCTTGAACACTTGGCGAATTTGCTCGTTCAGCTTCTCGGCGGAAGGCAGATCGTAGCCGAACGGCTTCTCGATGACAAGGCGGTGCCAGCCTTTGGACTCGAGCATGCCTCCGTCCCGTAAATTATGCGAAACCGGGCCGAACAGTTCCGGCGCAAGCGCCAAATAAAACAACCGGTTGCCGGCGATATCGAATTTGGCATCGAGCTTCTCGGTCAGCTGCTGCAGCTCGCGGAATCCGTCTACATTATGGATGTCGAGCGATTTATATTCAAAATGCTCGGCGAATGCGTTCCATTCGCTCGTTTGCTCCGGTTTGTACCGCGCGAACTCGCGGATCGATTCGTAAACGTCCGAACGGAATTGTTCATTCGTGCGAGGACGGCGCGCCAATCCGACAACCGCAAAATTTTCTGACAATTTTCCTTCTCTATACAAGCTGTAAATCGCCGGAAACAGTTTTCGGCGAGCAAGGTCGCCCGTTGCCCCGAAGATCAAAAAAACTGCGCCAGCGGCGATTTGCGTATCGTTTTTGAACATGTCCGTCGTCATGGATTCCTCATTCTTTCCTATGTATTTTTACCATGTTAAGTAGTTTAGCATATTCATAGGGGATTCGCTATCGCTGAGGCTATAAAAAATCGTGATCGACGGATTAAAATTCTCCTGTCGCCGCGGGAATGGCCAGCGTTATTCGAACCCGGTCCGTGCCCGAAACGAGATGCGCCGCAATTTGCATATTCACGGGCTTGCCTCCGCTGTCGACACGGGACGTTAAATCGGCGCTGTAGTAGGTTGCGCTCGCGGAGCTTTTATCCTCGTACGATTCGACTTCGCGCAGCGTCAGCTTGGATCGTAATGTTGTCAAAACCGGCGACAGCAAGTTCGCTTCGCCGTGCTCCCGCTGTCTTTCTCCTTGTACCATAGCATGCCATTCCGGGGACATTCCGATACTTCGGAACCGTTCCATGAGCCGTGCCTGCTCTGCTTCCAGCGCATCGATATCGTGCTTCGAAAGGGAAGACTCGATCACATACATATAGTATGAACGTCCCTCGGCAAGCTCTACAAGATGGAGCGTAATTCGAAGCGATCCCGATTCCTTCTCGGCGATATACCGTAGATGGTCCCCGCGAGCGGCCGACTTGTCCATCTTCAGCTCCGGCATGTCCGCCAGTCCGCCGATCTTGGTTCCCAGCGCGAGTAGTTCCTCATTGCTTCCGTACCGGCCGGCGTCACCCGACAAATTGACCGTAATCGCAGCTTTGTCCGGTAATACCGAAAGCGCCGCCTCACGCAAATGCCGCAGGTCGGCAGCCGGATCGAACGACTCCTCGCTTGTTGATGCAGGCCAAGCTGCCCATACGGCCGTTAAGGCGATGCAGAGAAGCGCGAGCAACAAATACCCGATCGGTTTCCGCACATGCGACCTCCTTTCATCCATCTTGATATTCCCCATTGCATATTTTTCACGGAGGTGCTTTTTGTTTGGCTTTTCTGGGTATTCATCCATGCATGCGTGCCGCGAGCTGAATACATTATGGGTAAACGTACCTTACTACTGGCGATCTGGAGGTGAAAAGGATGTTTCCCGTATACCCGATTACGGAGCAAAACATTAAGCCGTACTGCGGCAATCTCGTATGTATCGTAACGAATGAGGGGAGACGGTTTATCGGAACGTTAAGCCGCATCGATTCCGGCCAGCTGATTCTGAATGAAGATCCGGAGGAAGCGCGAATTGCCGAACAGCAAAAAGCGCTGAAGTCCAGAAAAAACAAAAAGGCAAAAGCGAAGGCAAATGCCAAAAAAGTGAGAGCTTACGCGCCAGGATCGACAGATCTGACGCTTAATCAACAAGAGTCGTTCCCCGAGATGCCGCGCGACGCGTTTGCGCCGTTCCAGGCTTTTCCGCAATACAACTCGTCTTTCGGGCAAAATAGCCGGATGTCCGTCGATCTTTCGAACGTGATTCTCTTCCTCGCAACGTAACCTATGCCGCTTATTCGGCGATCCCGTTCTTATGGGCGTAAATCGCCGCTTGCGTGCGGTCTTCAACGCCGAGTTTGGCGAGAATATTCGTCACGTGGAATTTGACGGTTTTGACGCCGATAAACAGCTCGTCGGCCACTTCTTGGTTCGACTTGCCTTGGGCGAGCAAACGCAGCACTTCCATCTCGCGTTCCGTCAAATCCTCATGAGCGAGACTTTCCTGCTTCTGCGGTTGGCGAAAGCGGTTCATCAGCTTCGAGGCAACCTGCGATTCCAGTATCGATTGTCCCCGCGCCGCCGCGCGAATCGCTTGGGCGATTTCGGCGGCGCGCGACGTTTTCAGCAAATAGCTGAACGCCCCCGCTTCGATCACCGGATATATTTTCTCGTCGTCGAGAAAGCTGGTGAGCACGATGACCTTGCAATCCGGATGCAGCTGGAGCAGACGGCGCGTCGTTTCGATGCCGTCCATTCCTTCCATGACCAAATCCATCAATACGACGTCCGGCTTGTACTCCTGCGCGAGCCGGATGCCTTCCTGCCCGTTGCTCGCTTCGCCGACCACCTCGATGCCGTCTTCCGTATCGAGCACCGCGGCCAGACCGATCCGCACCATCTCGTGGTCGTCAACCAACAATACTTTGATCCGCGTCTCCATCGACATGTTCGTAACCCCCTTCTTCGGCAACTAAAGGCACGCGGATTTCGAGCCGCGTCCCTTTATCCGGTGCCGTTATAATATTCATGGACCCTCCGATTTCGTTCACGCGTTCCTGCATCGATACGAGCCCGTAAGACGTTTGCTTCTTGACGTCAAGATCGAAGCCGACTCCATTGTCCCGAATAAGCAGCCTGACGCCATCCGGCCTTTGGTGCAGCCTAACCTCCAGCTTCGTCGCTTTGGAATGCCGAAGCGCATTCGATAGCGCCTCCTGCACGATCCTGAACAGGTGGTCTTCGATGCCCTTGTTCAGACGGATATCCTCTTCCATTTCGAACCCGATTTCCATCGGCACTTTGGCCGAAAGCTCTTGAATCAGCTCGCGCAGACCTTGCGCCAGCCGCTTGCCTTCCAGATGAACCGGGCGAAGATGAAGCAGCAATGCGCGCATTTCGGACTGCGCGACGGACGCCATTTCCTCGATCAGCGAAACTTGCCGTTTCGCCCGCTCGAAATCCTTGTCGAGCGTCCGCCCAACCGCCGTTGCCGTCATCGAAATCGCAAACAGCTGCTGGCTGACGGCATCGTGCAAATCCCGGGCAAGTCGCTGCCTTTCCTCCACGATCGCCGATAACCGCGCCTTCTCGGCAAGCTGCGCGTTGTTCGTCGATAAACGCTGGAGCGATGTAACCTGCTCCTCCCATTTCTTGCCGACGCGTCCAAGCTGGTCCGCTAGCCGTCCGACCTCGTCCATCCCGAGGTCCGGCACCGGCCGCGTCAAATTGCCTTTCTCCAGCAGCAGCATCGACTCGCGCAGCTGCTCGAGCCGCCGTTTGATGCTGTTGCTTTCATAATAACCGAACACGACGCCGAGTGCGGTCACGACCGCAATCAGCGTCAATCCGACCATAACGACCGGCGTCCAATTCGTAATCTTCGTTATAAACCCGTACGATTGCATTACATATATCGTAACGCCGAGCAGAAGCAGGCTGAACAGAATCGATCGGCCCATGCTTCGCCAAACCATATTTGTGAGCTTCTTGCCGTCCACCGAATCCCTCCGCCTACTAGTTTACACGACGCGTATATCAATATCTGCTACGATAAATGCCAGCAATAGTTTCACTTTATGCTCGCTCGTATCATAGTTGGGCGTTTTCCACACCAGTTTGTTCATCATGCCCGTCTGCTTCTCCGACAACGCATCGACTTGGCCGAATACGGCGGTCGCCTCGATCGCAACGCCAAAATCCTCCGGCACGACGATGTCGACATCGGCCAGCACGCCTTGCATGACCAGTGTCGTTTCTTTCTCCTCCGGCAGCGCCATCGAAAAATCGAGCACGATTTCGCTTACGGCGCTCCAAATACTCGTATTGCGCAGCTCCCAAGGCTGTTTGTCCCATTTCAAGCTTAACAGCAAATGCTGCCTTCGCAAATAGCTGTCGTCCCGATGGACCTGCTTCGATTTCATAAAGAAAAATCCGATTGAAATCATGACGATGGCGATCAGTATCGATAAAAAATTGCTGACCAGGATAAACGTTCCGATGGCGAGTAAAATATACCCCCATTTTTCCCCGCTCCCCGAGCGTACTTTGTAAATGCCAAGCACAACAATGAAGAGAGCGGACATGGCGAAAAATCCGATAACTTTGCCAAGGATGATATACAGACCCGCAAAAATCAGCACGAGCGCCGTATTCCGCTTGCGCTGCCGCTCCCGATCGAGGTCGGGAGTCTGATGGCGTCCGTTATCCCCGTTCGCTTGATGATGATCGTTTCGTTCCATGCCGCACCTCCTCTCCCCAAGTTTGTCGAAATCCGCGTGCCGGAACATATGGAAAAGCCATAGCGGCAAAATCGGCTGCCCCCTATGGCTTTGGTCCAATCTTCGTTTCATAGCATATCACAATTTGCCCGACTCACCAACTGATTTATGTTGATCGACGATGCCGGCCTTGCTTGGCTTCTCTCTTACTCCGAAGCAGTTTCATTCGTCACAGCCGGCTCCGGTTGCGTCCGGTTCAGCTTGTTCTTCAGCGCTTGCAGCTGTTCGTCGACTTGAAGCTGCTTGCTCGCATCCAGCTTGGAACCGTAAGCGACGGACGAACCCGGCATCCGAATGACTTCGGCTTCGACTTCGAGCTGCATAATTTTTTCTTCCATCCGCTGGAAGCCGCGAGCGGCATTGCCGCCTTCGATCGTATGCACGTTCGTCAGCTGCGCCATTTGTTTTTTCGCTTTGGCCATTTGAGCGCGTGCTGCCAGCTCGTTGCGTTTGTTGCGCAATTTGTAGAACTCGTCTTTCATTTCATGCAGCTGCTGCATCAGCTCGTCGGCTTGCGCTTTGGCCCCAGCGTGCAGCTCCACGTATTCGGTTATTTTCTGATCGTAATAGAGCTTTTCTTCGAGAATTTTGCGGGCGATCGCTTCTTGGCCGTTCGTTAACGCACGTGCTGCTTGCGCTTCGCGATCCGCGCCGGAACGCGTCGCTTCTTCAAGGCGCTGCTTCAAGCGGCGCTCGTTGGCCATTTGCTTCGCGACCGTTACTTCGGCCTGGCGAATTTCTTCCTCCATGTCGCGGAGGTATTGGTTGAGCATCACGATCGGATCCTCGAATTTATCTAACAGATCGTGCACCGACGCTTTCGTCATGTCTTTAATTCTTTGGAATACTCCCATTGGGTTGTTCCCCTTTCTCATATTTGGCTATTTTTTCGCGTAATTGTTCGATTTCTTTGAATAATGCTTTTTTCTCGATGTCTTTCATCATATCGTCGATTTCGTTTGGCGCCGCTGCAGTCGGCTGCACTTGAGGCGCTGGGCCGGGTGCTGCAGGACCTGTGTAGGAATGCGTCGGAACAAAAGGCTGCGGGCCGTTATTCGGGTTCGCGCCTTGGAACGATTGCGGTCCGTAGCTGCCGGCATTGTAGCCGTTATGCTGCTGGCCGTAATAGCCGCCGCCGGGGTAGCCCGGTGCGCCGAACATGCCGGGATTATGCAACTTCGGTTCCTTCGGAATGACGAGACAAGCGATAATGTAGATCGGGATGATCGAGCCTGCCGAGAAGAAGGTGGCCACGATAACCAGCACGCGAAGCAGCGTTGAATCAATATTCAAATATTCGGCAACTCCACCGCACAAACCCGATATCTTCTTATCTGTTTGCGAACGATACAGTTTTTTCATTCTGGGGTCCTTCCTTCCTGAGCTAGCTTGCGTTTTAAGTTTTGCAGTTCGCGTTCGAGCGTCGATTGCAGCGTCGTGCCCGCCTGGTATGCGAACTCCGTGCCGATCCGGCGCAAATCACGCAGCGTGCGAGTTTCCAGCTCCATGTCCGCTACTCGCTCGTTCAAGCGGTCGAACATGCGTGACGGATCGTTGAAGCCGTTCATAGTGCCCATTCGTTCATTCATGCGCTGCTGCAGCCGCAGCGATTCCATTCTTGCGATGTACAGCTGGCGTTTCTCGTAGACGGATTGATAATCCGACTTCAATTGCTCCAGCTGCTCCTCCAGCTCGACGAGCGATTGCTTGCTCTGCTCGTACAGCTGACGGTATTGATTGCTTCGTTCCTCATGCATCAATTTCTCTTGCAGCGCCAGCCTTGCAGCGATGTCCTCTCCGGCTTTGACCGCCAGCAGCGCTTGCTGTTCACGCTTCTCTTTCAATTGCTCCGCATTCATATATTGCTGTCCTAGCGTTTGCGTATGTGCCGAGATTTGCTGGTGCAGCTTGTCAGCTTGCACGATTTCGTCCCGCGTTGCGTATAAGTACTGATCGATCAAACGAACGGGGTCCTCCGACTTCTCCAGCATGTCGTTCAGTGTCGCGACCGTCATGGTGCGCACCCGCTTCATGATGCTCATTCGATTTCCTCCTCTATAGTGTAGATGTTAGTACGCTCTGCGATCTTTCTTGAACATCGATACGCCGAAGAATATTAATCCGATGGCGATCGCCAGCCCGATCAGACCGGACAACTTGCCTAGCAGAATCATAATGCCGACTACCAGGATGACCCACCCGAAAAACTTGCTTCCGTTCTTTACGCCGACGTATCCGAGCAAAACCATGATGACCGGAATGACGTAACCCATGAGATGGCCGAATCCGAAATTCAGTTTATCGAGCAAAATCAGTGATCCGAGTACGATCAGCACGATCGCCCATCCGTTCTTTCCTTTTAAGTCCATTCGCTCACCGCCTTTCAATTGTTCATCGCTTATAATCCTATTGTAGACGCCGAGGGCGTTTTCCAAAACGGACCCGCGACGGTATTTGAACCTAGACCTGAGTCGGGGGCCGAGACAGACCCGGGTTGAGCGATGCGGACAAGAGCGCACACATTCGGCGTAAATAAAAAACGGCCGCGCGGCGCGGCCGTTACCGAAGGGATTGCTAGGACAATTCCCGCACAACCTCGATTCGATTGCCGTCAGGGTCGACGAAGACGAGAGCGCCCGGTTGCTCCGTGCCCTCCATGACGGGTACCCCGTTATCGCGGAGCAAGCATCGTACCGCATCAAGATCCGCGGTTCGCAAGCGCAGGAACGGCATGCGATCGCGATTGACATGCCGGCGATGCAAATGTATTGGCGTATCGACGCCAAGCGAGAACTGGTGAACTTGCGCGTGTGAACCCATAGCCGGGATTAGCGTCTTGAACCGCCGTCCGAATGCGACGGAAGACGACTCGACGTCGTTGACGTAGAGGTTCATCGCATCGATTCGGAGATCAACAGGACCTGTGGCCGGAAGTTCCCTCGTATCCGTATAAGGCAGCGGTTTGTCACTGACCGCGAATTCCGTACCGTCGGCGTCGCGGAACATGAAAAAACGCATGCCCGTTCGTTGTTCCACTTGCGGCGTCATCATCTCAGCTCCGCTATTTTGCAAGCTATGGTAGGACGCATCCATATCCGACGCGATCAGCATGCAAGCCGGGTTGGTATGCAACATCAAAGCGTTGAACCGGTGCACGAGAAGCAGCTTGACGCCGCTGTTCATCGCGATAGGGTAAAACGGGGAATCGTACAGTCCATGTAGGATCGGCAGGCCGAATAACGAGCTGTATAACCGGATTGCTTTTTTTACGTCTCTCGCCCCGAAAAAAATCGTATCGAGCTTATATTGAACGGTTTCGTTCGTCACGTTCACCGTGCCTCCCCTCATCCCTGGTCCGGGTAATTTCCAATATCGATCATATTTCCATATGGGTCCTTTACATGAAAATGAACATATCTGCCGTTTTCTCCGAATCTCTTGATATCCCCGACTTCATCCGAGGCTTGAACGAATATCGGATACAGCCCCTCTACATCCGGATGCTGAAGACTAACAACGGGAAATTCCCGATCTTCCAGCCAGAAATGCACGGGCGATGTCTTCGACGTCTTTCTTAGCATAATCCCAGGGCCCACTCGATGTCGGAGTGTTGCGAAATTTTCATTTTCAAATTGAACGATGAAACCTAATCGAGATTCGTACCAAGCTGCCGATTCCCTGATATTCGCTGCCGGCAAATAGATTTGCGCAACGCCAATATCACCGGATGTTGTGTGCTCCATCTTGAATCCTCCTCGGTAAACTGAAATCATACGTTTTCAATAAAAAAACGGATCATTCGGAATGATCGCCGGCATGTCCCGGCCGGCCGTGTCGTCCGCAAGCAAATCCAATACCTGCTGCAAGAAGGCGAGCCCTTCCGTTTCCGCGTCTTTGGCTTCTTGAAGCAGACGGATCGCGTCATGGGCTAGGGCCGGATTTGCCGGATCACCGCCAGAAGGAAACGGGAACAACGTACGCAGCGCTTCGAATGAGCGGGCAACGGCCGAATAATGCCGGGCTGCCTCGCTGAGCAAAACCCTTGCTGTTGCATCGTTCGGCGTTTCAAGCGGCCACATTTCCGCGTACTGGTGCAGAAACTGCGCCGCATAATCCCGCATATCGCCTGCGACGGCTAAACTTGAGGCGTTGCCGAGAGGGTCGGCCGCTCTGCACCGGAAAATGTCCATCCACGTATCGTAAGCAGCCAATCCGTTAACGCAAACGGAAAATGTGGCATCCTCCCCAAACGCATGCCGCAGAGCAAGCCGGAGCGCCCTTTGCATCGCCGTCTTCCGATCGATCTCAAACCGGCCGTCGCATACGAACGCATAGAGATGTCCTTCTTCCAGCTCGCTATAGGGCATCGTCCAAAGTTCCTTCGTATTCGCCAAATAAAACAATCGCCGTTCATCGTCGTACCCGTATGCCAAATCGAATTCCTGATGCCGCCCTCTCGGGCAAAGAAACGGCACGCCTTGATCGATGGAGCTGCGGAACGTATCCAATGCATAAGAGACAAAATCTCTCCGCTTCGCTTCCGGCAGCTTCTCGACCGGCATAATATCGAAATATCGGTTGTGCATGCCGAGATTGATCATGGCGTTCTGCGTGAAAGACAAGCCGTCGTACAGAAACGTACCCTCCATCCGCGCCGCGGTCCGCTCCAAATTGATGTGAAACGCATGGGCGGTCAATCCCATCGTTTCCGCATAGGTCCAATCGCCCTTGCCGATGTAGGGCAGCATATAATGCAGGCCATGGCGGATGGACACATTATACGGATGGCACTGCGTATGTAGAATGCGCGGTTGCTCCAGAATGTTTTTGCGCATCGTTGCGCCGCTCCTCTCCTTTATCGCATTTTCCGTCCAATCTGCCTGTCTCCGCGCCCGCTCGGACAGCTTCTTCTTCGAGCGGGACAGCGACATATAAATATTGGCCGTCGTCGACTGAAACAAGGCGGCGATTTCGTGCGGCGCGAGCTGGTTGAAGAAATGCGCCTCGAATATCGCCCTCTCCCTGCGGCTAAGACAACGCAGCAGGGCGCGAATCGCCTCGATCGTTTCGCTTCGCGCAACGAGATCCAGCGGGTTGTGGCGATCATTGTGGCTTTGTGCCGCGGTTTGGGCCATAAAATGCAATATCGCATCCACATCTCCATAATCGACACGCAATGCCCGTTCCGCCTGTACCGCCATGCTCGTAAACGACAGCTCGTGCCGGTACGGCCCGCCACGTCTCATTTTGTGCACGGCTTGATTGCGAACGATCCGCTGCAGCCATGGAAGAAAGCGGCCGATATCGACAAGCGTGCCGAGATGGAGGAATGTTTTGACGAAGGCATCCTGCACAATGTCTTCCGCGGCATGCCGATCGCGGGCAATCGAGTGAGCCCAGCCGAGCGCCCTGTCTCGATGGCGGCGGATCAGCTCGTTGAACGCCTCTGAATTTCCGTCGCGCGCCGCCTGCACCAAAGCCGCATCAGAAAGCGATTCGATATGCTCCGTTTCCTTCACTTCCTCGTCCTGCGTCACCTCGATCTACTCCCTTCGTATGCTGCTATATATCTAGATACCATCGGTCCATGGAATCTAACATTTTTTTATTTATGGAGTAGGATTCGATATCTTTTCCGGCATTTCCTTTGCGCAGCGGCAAAATGAAGCCTCTGGTATGGCGATGAACACGCGCGACACCTCGGTCCGTGTGATGGTCTCTCCCAATCAACTTCAGAAATTATTTTCTGAATTTCAGCTAAAACTTTCTGCTTTTCCAGCGGATTTAACGATAAAATCGAGCATTCAGAAAAAAATGGCTGAAATTCAGAAACTTTTGGCTAAAAGCAGAAATTATTTTCTGAATCCAGCTCAAACGCTTCGTTTGTTGATGACGTACAATAGTTTGTGTACCAAGATCTGGAGTCTTCTAGAAAGCAAAAAAGTAGGGTATTCTCGGGATTGCGAAGTCACCAAGAAAGGAACCCTACTCATGGCA